>JBBIHZ010000016.1:1816-15733 GCA_037446735.1 Deltaproteobacteria bacterium | reverse complement strand
GCAGGGCATTGACCCAAGCCTCCTTCCTTACGCAGAATTAAAAGCGGACATATCATGTGCTACAAAATAGGACTTTTCTATTTGCTGCTAACAGAAACCAATAATGTCTTGACACTGGCCTAAACAATAATATATGCTCGCCACCGTTTTTTTGGTAAGTCGCTTAAAGGTTGGGGATGTAGCTCAGCTGGGAGAGCGCGGCGTTCGCAACGCCGAGGCCAGGGGTTCGATCCCCCTCATCTCCATTATTCCCTCATCAGGACTTAAAAATTTTTGCCAAACGCCACTTCTTTCGCTTTTTCCAGCTTCCCTTGTGATAGGCGTAGCTGGCCAAAAGAGGCAGGGCGGTGGTCGCTTCGGCGTAAACCATCTGCTCGCATGTTGAATCAACCTTGCCCCACGAGTTGGCCTCCTTGAGAGTGGAGCTGGAGCAAGCACCGTCACGGACATCAGCCACAGTTATTTGGATCGCGTATTTATGCATGGGGACTTCCTTACCCAGTATTTCCGCGCAGACGACGGTATCCTGAGCGAAGTTTTTCGGCACGCCGCCGCCGATCATCAGCAGGCCGCTCGTGCCGGCCTTGATTTTTATCATCGTCAGTTCCCGAAAATCTTTTACTGAGTCAATGCTGATGTGGCTGTCCGGTCTTTCGTGCTGATGCAGCACCAGGCCGAAGCCGGCCGAACTGTCCGAAAAAGCCGGACAGAAAATCGGCACATCATTTTCAAAGGCGGCCTGCACCAGAGAAGATTTTTTTCTGGCGTTTTTTTTCAGATACTTGCCCATTTCCGCGATGAACTCCCGGGAGGAATAAGCGCGAGGAGGCAAAACATCAGCGATTTTCTTAACGGTGCGGTCGCAGACCTGCAGTTGCTCTTCATCGATATATGTGTCGTAAATGCGGTCAATATAAAGTTTGCGCAATAATTTATCGTCGATAAACGGAGTTCCCTGATAATGCCTGAAGCCAAGCGCTTCAAAAAAGTCCATATCCACAATGGAAGCGCCAGTGGCGACAATCACGTCAACCATGTTATTTTTCACCAGATCAAAATAAACCTGCATGCATCCCGCGGCGGAAGTGGAGCCAGCCAGCGTGAGCATGATCACACAGTTTTTTTCCCTGAGCATTCTATCGTAGATATCCGCGGCGTTGGCCAGATCGCGCGCGGAAAAAGACATTTTTTTCATGGCGCTGATGATATCCACGGCATCGATCGCTTTTATATCAATGTGCTGTACGGGTTTGTTGAGAAGTTCTTTCTTTTTCATTTATGTTTTTTCTCCTTCTTTGCCTGAGTGGGATTATTAGAACATGGTGGACTAAAAGTCAATCACCAGTGATTTAATAAGATGTTAAAATCAAACTTGTTTTAACCGTAAATATTTGCTACTTCACAGCGCGAGGCCGAAGCGCGTGCAAGAAATACTGACAGTTTCTCAACTCAATGATAACATTAAATATATCCTGGAGGAAACGTTTGGTTTTGTCTGGGTGGAAGGGGAAATTTCCAATTTGCGCCGTCCGCAGTCCGGGCATGTTTATTTTACGCTGAAAGATGAGCAAAGCCAGGTCAGGGCTGTTTACTTCAAACAGTTCGGACGTTACAGGCAGGGTCTTTCTTTTGAACTGGAGGAAGGGCTGCGTGTTGTGTGCCGGGCTAAAGTCAGCGTTTATCCGCCGCGGGGCGAATATCAGCTGATTATAGAGTCTGCCGAGCCCAGAGGCATCGGCGCGCTGCAAAAATTATTTGAACAGCTCAAGGCAAGGCTTGCCGCCGAGGGATTGTTCGACGAGCAATACAAAAAACCAATTCCCTTCCTGCCAGCGGCAATTGGTGTAATCACTTCGCCGACGGGCGCTGTGATCAGGGATATTTTAAACATCACGCGAAGGAGATTTCCGTCTGTCAACCTGATAATCGCGCCGGTGCGGGTACAGGGAGGAGAAGCGGCCGGAGAAATTATACAGGCGTTGCGTAATCTGCACGCGGACGGTAGGGCGGACGTCATCATTATCGCCCGCGGCGGAGGTTCGCTGGAGGATTTGGCCCCGTTCAACGATGAAGCTGTGGCCAGGGAAATTTTCCGTTCTTCCATGCCGATAGTCTCCGCCGTCGGTCACGAGACTGATTTTACCATCTGCGATTTTGTGGCTGATCTGCGCGCGCCCACGCCCTCCGCGGCCGCGGAAATGGTCGTGCCTGAACGAAAAGACTTAATACAAAAAATGCATAAGCTTAACAACAGAATAAAAGCCTCCCTCCGCCGGTATCTGGGGGAAAAAAGCGAAGAACTCGCGGAGCTTAAAGCGAGGCTGAAAGACCCGCGCCGTTTGTTGACAGATTGGCAGATACATCTCGATGTTCTCAGAGACAGACTCGGGAAATCTTTTTATCATCGTAGAAAGTATCTTTACAACGAGCTGGGCCGGTTAGAATTGCGCTTTCTTCACAGAAATCCGCTTCACCGCGTAGAAAGGGAAAAAGAAAAAATTAATAACATCAGTACAAATTTGCAGGGGCACTTCGAGCGACACCTGATTTTGTTAAAAGAGAGGGTGCTGAAAAACGCGGCGGTGCTGGAGTCGTTGAATCCTTTGCAGGTTTTGCGCCGCGGTTACAGCATCACCAGGCGCATGACCGACAATATTATTGTCCGCAGGGCCGACGCGCTGCGTGTCGGCGAGGATGTAATCATACAGCTGGCGCGCGGATGCATTGATGCTAAAGTGCAAAAAATAACGCAGGAGTAAAAAATGGCCAAGGAAAAATTTGAAGGCGCTTTGCAGAAGCTGGAAGACATAGTGAAAAAAATGGAAGAAGGAGACATGACGCTGGAGGATTCCATGAAATCGTTTGAAGAAGGCATTAAGCTTATCCGTTTCTGTTCCTCCAAGCTGGAAGAAACGCAAAGACGCGTGGAAACGCTGATGGGCCAGGAAGGATCGTTGCTGACGAAAAATTTTCAGGAAGAAGAAAGTGATTGAAAAAGATCGGGAGTTTCTACAGGCTTATCTGCAGGACCGGCGCAACCTGGTGGAAGAAGCGCTCAAAGAGTATCTCGCTGACTTGGCAGGCGAGCGGGAAGATATTTACCGGGCAATCCATTACAGTGTTTTTGCCGGCGGCAAAAGGATACGACCGATTTTATGTTTGGCGGCGGTGGACGCTTTGGGCGGAAATTTGACCGTGGCGATGCCTGTGGCCTGCGCTTTGGAGTTTATCCATACTTATTCTCTGATTCATGATGACTTGCCGGCGATGGACGATGATGATCTACGACGCGGCAAGCCCACCAGCCACAAAGTTTTTGGCGAAGCCCTTGCTATATTGGCGGGCGACGGTCTTTTGACTGAGGCTTTTGTGCTTCTTTCCCGGGCGGAGAAAATCATGCTTCCCGCGCAGAAGCGCCTTAACCTGATACATGAAATAGCATATGCCGCGGGGGTTTCCGGAATGGTAGGTGGGCAGGTTCTTGATATCCTCTGTGAAAAAACCGATCCGGATGAAAGTATTTTGAGCGAAATTCACCGGCGCAAAACGGGAACCTTGATCGTCGCTTCATTAAATGCCGCTTCCATTATCTGCGGCGCCACCAAAAGCAGGAAAAGCGCTCTGAGTGACTATGGCCTGAATGTCGGCTTGGCCTTTCAAATTGCCGACGATATTCTCAATGTTGCAGGGGATAGCCTGTTATTGGGCAAGGAGACCGGAAGTGACGCCGCGCGCGGTAAAATGACCTATCCCTCTGTGCTCGGCATGGAAGAAGCCAAAAGGAAACTGCATCAGCATGTAGAGGAGGCGATTGGCAGCCTTGCCGATTTTGATGAACGCGCGCGTCCTTTGCGGCTCATTGCCCGCTATATAGAAGAAAGGCAAAAGTAGATTATAAAAACAAGAAAGGAAATTTATTTTGGTCAAACAGCCGGAAAAAGTGGATTACAGCGTGCTGGGGAAAGTTAATTTTCCGCAAGATATGAAGGCGCTGACGATTGCCGAGCTCAACACGTTGGCGCAGGAAATCAGAGATTTGATTATTAACACGGTGGCCTCGCGCGGCGGACATCTGGCCTCTTCGCTGGGCGCGGTGGAGTTGACGTTGGCGCTGCATTTTGTTTTTAACACGCCGCAGGACAAAATTGTCTGGGATGTCGGGCATCAGGCCTACGCGCACAAGATAATCACCGGACGCAAGGAAAGTTTTTCTTCTCTGCGCAAGCAGGGAGGCATCAGCGGTTTTCCGCGCCGGGAAGAAAGCATTTACGATGTTTTTAATGTGGGACACAGCGGCACATCCATTTCCGTGGCGGCGGGTTTTGCGCAGGCCAAATGTCTGAAAGGGGAAAAAGATAAAATAATCGCCGTCATCGGCGACGGCTCCATGACGACCGGCTTGGCTTTTGAAGCGCTCAACTGGGCGGGAGACAGCAAAAAAGACATGATTATTATCCTTAACGATAACGAGATGTCCATTTCGCCGAATGTCGGCGCGTTGTCTTCTTATCTGAACCGCATCATGACCGGACATCGTGTGACAAAACTAAAATCGGATGTGAAAGGGTTCTTGAAAAGCATTCCCGGTATCGGCGAGCATATTGTGCGGCTTTCGCAGCAAATAGAAGAGTCGCTCAAAACCTTTGTGGTGCCCGGCGCTCTTTTTGAAGAGCTTGGTTTTACTTATGTGGGACCGCTGGATGGCCATCGGCTGGATTACCTGATTAAAAATTTTGAAAATATCCGTGATATGGAAGGGCCGGTGCTGGCGCACGTGCTCACCAAAAAAGGGAAAGGATACAGATTCGCCGAAGAAAGACCACTGGATTATCACGGCGTTCCTCCTTTCGATGTCGATACCGGAGAACCCCTGTCTTCGGCAAGCGTGTTTCCCACTTACACGGAAATGTTCGGCAAAACCATCATTGAACTGGCGCACGCCGACCGGCGCATTGTCGCGATCACCGCGGCGATGTGCGAAGGCACGGGACTGGAACAGTTTAAGCAGAACTTTCCGCAGCGTTTTTACGATGTGGGCATTGCCGAGCAGCACGCGGTTACTTTTGCCGCAGGTCTGGCCGTGGAAGGTTTTATTCCCGTGGTCGCTATTTATTCCACTTTTTTGCAGCGCGCCTACGATCAGATTCTCCATGACGTCTGCCTGCAGAAGCTGCCGGTTGTTTTCGCGGTGGACCGAGCGGGCATTGTCGGCGAAGACGGCGCGACGCATCAGGGGCTTTTTGATTACTCTTATCTGCGTTCTATTCCCCATATGATTGTCATGGCGCCCAAGGACGAAAATGAACTGCGCCACATGTTAAAAACCGCGGTGGAGTGCGGTAAGCCGGTAGCGCTACGTTATCCGCGCGGTAAGGGCGTGGGGGCGAAACTGGACCGGGAACTGGAAACGATTAAAATCGGCAAAGGCGAAGTATTGCGCAGAGGAAACGCGCTGGCGGTCGTGGCCATCGGTTCGACCGTTTATCCGTCTCTCGCCGCGGCGCAAAAATTGGCCGCTCAGGGTGTCAGCGTGGAAGTGATCAACGCCCGCTTTGTAAAACCTCTCGACAGCGCGCTGCTTTTAAAAACAGTTTCGTCTTTCAAAAAAATCATTATCGTTGAAGAAAACGTTCTGCAGGGAGGATTCGGCAGCGCTGTTCTGGAATTATTTGCCGAAGAAAATGTAAAAGGCGTGCAGATAAGGTGTCTGGGCATTCCCGATGAATTTGTGGAACACGCGACGCAACCCCAGTTGCGCCACAAATACGGCCTGGACGAAGATGGCATTGTGCGGGCGATCAAGCAAATGATTAAATAAAGGAAGTTACATTTTTTATTTATTTCCCTGAAAGAACATGGGCGCGAATAAAATTCGTTTGGATAAATTACTCGTCGAGCGTGGCGTCGCACCCACACGAGAAAAGGCGCGCGCACTGATTTTGGCCAGGGCTATCAAAGTCAACGAAGATTATCCGGATAAAGCCGGCGCGCTGGTTGCCGCTGACGTGCAGGTGAAAGTCATTGGTGAGGAAAATCCATACGTCAGCCGCGGCGGGCTCAAGCTCAGAGGAGCGCTCAATGAGTTCAGGCTGGACGTTCGGAATCTTACCGTGATGGATGTGGGCGCTTCAACCGGCGGTTTTACCGATTGCCTTTTACAGGCAGGCGCCCGCAAAGTCTATGCGTTGGATGTCGGCTACGGACAACTGGCGTGGAAATTGCGCCGGGACGAGCGCGTGGTTGTAATTGAGCGCATGAATGTTCGTCACTATGACGGGCATCATTTGCAGGAACCGCCGGAGCTGGCCACCATCGACATTTCCTTTATATCCCTGAAAATTGTTTTGCCGCAGGTGGTAAAGTTGATTGCGGAGACAGGAGGAATTTTGGCGCTGATTAAACCTCAGTTTGAGGCGGGAAAAAAAGAAGTCGGCAAAAACGGTTTGGTGAAAGATCCCGCCGTTCATGAACGCATCATAAATGAAATAGCTGATTTCAGCCGCAAGCTGCAACTTGATGTTGAAGGGATTTGCGCTTCTGGTCTTTTGGGGCCGGCAGGTAATAAGGAATTTTTTATTTTACTTAGGAAAAAATAAATTAATGGAAATAAAACTCGCCAGAAGCGCCGGTTTTTGCATGGGCGTGCGCCGCGCAGTGGATACAACGCTGGAAATCACACGGCGGGAAGCCGGCCACAAAATTTATACTTATGGTCCGCTGATTCATAATCCCCAGACGATAGAATTGTTCAAAAGCCGCGGTGTTCAGCCCGTAAATGACATAGAGGAAATCGAGGATAAAAAAAATGCCGTGCTTATTATCCGGGCGCACGGCATCGCGCCTGAAGAGCGAAAAAGAATCAAGGCAAGCGGCGTAAAAATCATTGACTGCACCTGCCCGAAGGTCGGTTATGTGCAGGCAATCATCAAAAAGCACAACGCTCTTGGTTACACGCTGATAATTGTCGGCGATAAGGAGCATCCCGAAGTCAACGCTCTTTTGGGATACGCCGGAGGCCGCGGCATCGCGCTCAATTCTTTAGAAGAAGTGGATAGAGTACCGGCCTTGAAGCGCGTTTGCGTTGTCGCACAGACAACTCAGACCAGCGCTGATTACGAGGCGATTGTCGAAAAAATCAGAAAAATTTATCCGGATGCCATGGTGTTTAACACTATTTGTTCGTCCACGCAGGAGCGTCAGGCGGAAGTCGTCTCGCTGGCGCGTGCGATGGAGGTGGTGATTATTGTCGGCGGCAGAAACAGCGCCAATACGAAAAGACTGGCGGATCTGGCGGCGCGCACCGGAACACCCGCTTATCAGATTGAAACGGCAGCGGAATTGGAAAATATCGACCTGCAGCCCTATGAACGCATCGGTGTTTCGGCGGGCGCCTCGACCCCCAATTGGATTATTGATCAGGTTATCGACAAAATAAGTTCCCGGCGCGCCGTAAAATACAAAACGGCGGGGGTTTTGTTCGGTCTTTGGGTGGCGGCGATTAAAACGGATGTTTACTCTGCTTTCGGCACGGCATGTCTTTGCGCCGTTGGCATGATTTTACAGGGCCTGCCGATAAAAATGCTCGACATGGCTGTCGCGGCTTTCTTCGTATACGGCATGCACGTGATCAACAGATTAATCGGCGTTGGGCCGCTTGGCTTTATTAGTTCTTTTCGCGAGGAATCTTATCTGCGGCATCCGCGGCTTTATCGCTATGCGGCAACTATTTCGCTTATTGCCGCACTGGCGCTGTCTTTTCTCAATGGTCTTTTCTCTTTTATTGCTATTCTTCTTATGTCCGCCGCCGGTGTTTTGTACAATATGAAAATTCTGCCGGGAAGGAGATTTTTTTCCAGGCTCAAAGATCTGCCCGGGTCTAAAAATATTTTCATGGCCGCGGCATGGGGGGCGGTAACGGCGGTGCTGCCGGCCTTTGCAGCGGGAAACTCAGCGAATGCGGCTATGATTATCGCCTTTGGTTTTGCTTTTGGGATTGTTTTTATCCGTTCCGCGATGTCGGACATTTTGGAGATGCAAAGCGATAAACTGATCGGGCGGGAAACCATACCCGTGGTATTCGGAAAAGCGCGCACAAAAATTATCCTGAACATTATCTCGCTGGCGCTTCTTTTTCTGCTGTTTCTTTCCTATTTCACGGGCAGGGCATCGTCGCTGGTGCTGTTTTTGCCGGCCTGCGTATTATATATGTGGATTTGTTTGACTCTTTGTGATAGAAAGTCCGGGCTTTCGGGGGTAGCCACGGAAGGACTTTTGGAAACCGTCTATATTATCGCGGGGTTATGTGTTGTCGCATGGTCTTTTTTCTGAACGGGGCACACGAAAGAAAAAAGGAGGTCTTTGTCTGGTGGGTAAAAATTTGCGCGCGCTGATTATCGCCGCCGTCTGTGTTTTTTTGACGGTTTCCTGCACAACGTTGCGTTTTTCGCAGGTCGATCCCGCGGCGAAAGATTTTCATCCCAGAAGCATTGCTGTTTTTACGGCTGATGTCGGCCCGTACGCGGAAGCCAAAGGAGTTGTCGAAAAGGAAGTCGCCGAGGCGCTGGCGGGCAAAAGGTGGTTTGCTGCTATCATTGACAGTGAGAGTATCAATAATCAGGTGCGCGATAACGAAGAACTGCGCGAGACAATGAAGGAATATCTGGCCAAGCTGAAAACGCTGAATTTTTCCGATCCGTACCTGAGCAGAAAAATCAGCGAGATAATTAAGGCGGAGGCCTTTTTAATGGTTTCCGTGGATATTTGGCATTATACGGTAGAACAGGATAAGAAGGTGGCCAAGGTAAGCATGGGTATGAGACTTTATGAAGGATCAACCGGCCATCTTATGTGGAGAGCGGGACATCAGCGGGCGGAAAGCTACATGCTGATCAAGCCGGAATTGTCCGCGGTGGCCAGGAAGGTCGCCAACGATATGTTCGGGCACATGCCCCGCTGAGATGTTCACTTTATTATGCAAGGAGAACGCAGATGAAAGAAGAAGTGCAAAAAGCGATAGATAAAATCAGGTCCGGCCTGCAGGCGGACGGCGGAGATGTGGAACTTGTTGATGTCAGTTCCGACGGCGTGGTGAAGGTTAAATTGACCGGCGCCTGCCAGGGATGCCCGATGTCGCAGATGACTTTGAAAATGGGCATTGAAAAAGTTATTAAGAGCCAGCTTCCCAATATCAAAGAAGTGATATCCGTTTAGCGGGTTTAAAAAAGATGGTGAAAATGCCGGTTTGTTTTAAGTTGCCGGCTGTGAATATGCCCGTGAAGGAATGCTTCGCGGAATAATTTTTACAAAAGGAGAAACAATAGAAATGGCGTATGTGATTACCGATGAATGTATCGCTTGTGGTTCCTGCGAAGGCGAATGCCCGGAAGTGGCAATTTCTGAAGGCGAGGAAAAGTACGTTATTGATCCCAAGCTCTGCAATGATTGCGGAACCTGTGTCGACCAGTGCCCGGTGGAAGCAATTATTCCGGGAGAAGAAAAATAGTCAAAGTTACAGCATTGTTAAAAATGGCCAAATCAGCTTATATTAGCGATTTGGCCATGCGCTTTTGTGGAAAACAAAAACAAAATCCGCGTATTCTTAAAAAATGTTTAATTAGCCGGGCTGATTGACATAATGCATAATCTGATCGCAAAACGGAGGGCATATTGATACGGGGATTAATTACCTTTGAAGGCATTGAAGGCTCCGGTAAATCCACGCAGATCAGGCTGGCGGCACAATATCTGGAGGAAAAGAAAATCCCGTTTTTCCTCACCGCCGAACCTTCCGGCACGTCTATCGGCGCAAAAATTGCCGATGTCTTATTTAACCGCGGGCATTTTGATATGTGCGCGGAAACGGAATTACTGTTATTTTGCGCGGCGCGCGCGCAGCATGTGCGCGAAAAAATTATGCCGGCGCTGCAGAAAGGCGCGGCGGTGCTCTGCGATCGTTTTTCGGACGCCACTTACGCCTATCAGGGGTTTGGCCGCGGCCTGGACAAAGAACTGATAAAAATGATCAATGATTATTCATCTCTGGGCATCAGGCCGGATATGACGCTGCTTTTTGACCTGCCGGTCGAGAAAGGTTTGCAAAGAGCGGTGAAAAGAAACGACGCGCTGGCGGATCCTTCTTCCTTTGACAGATTTGAAAAAGAAAGCATAGATTTTCATAATAGGGTGCGCGAAGGTTACTTAAGTATCTATAGAGAGGAGCCCGGGCGTTTCCGTTTGGTTGATGCGGCGGCGGATGTACAGATAGTCCAGAAAGAAGTGCGCCGTCATCTGATGGAATTCATTAATGCGTAGCGTGTAATTATAAATTGAAAAATTAATCTGGCGTATGTCTTTTTACGATATTTTTGGCCACGACCGGCAAATAGAAACCCTGCAGAAGGCGCTTAGTCAAAAACGCGTCGGACACGCTTATCTTTTCAGCGGTATTGCATCCATCGGCAAAAAGGCGCTGGCCACGGAGTTTGCCCGCGCCTGCAACTGTGAAAAAACGTCCGCTTTGCCTGACGGCTGCGGCCAGTGCATTTCCTGCCGCAAAATCGGGAAGAATATTCATCCTGATTTTTTTTTAATCAGGCCGGAAGGCCAGTTTGTCCGTATCGACGCTGTCCGCGAGATTCAGCAGCAGATGACCTTTAAGCCGCTGGAGGCTTCCCGCCGGGTTTTTATCGTCGATGACGCCGATAAAATGAACGAGCAGGCGGCCAATGCCCTGCTTAAAACGCTGGAAGAACCTTCCGCGGCCAATATGCTGATACTGATTACCAGCCGGCCCTACGCGCTGCCGGCGACGATTCTATCGCGCTGCCTGCATATGCGTTTCAATCCTCTGGCTCAGGATGTTGTCGTTAAAATACTTGCGGAAAAAATGAATATCGAACGGCAAAAAGCGCTTTTGCTGGCGGCTCTCTCCGGCGGGTCCGTAAAAAGAGCGCTGGACATGGATGACGATGAAATTATCTCTTTTCGCGCGGAAGTCCTGGCGCTCGTTGCCGCTCTCACAAAGAGCGAGCCGTTTGGTATGATCAGCCTTGCATCTTTTTTAAATCAGGATAAGAATAAAATTAAGCTTGCCCTGGAGATAATCGGCAGTTATTTTCATGATGCGCTTGTTTATAAGGAAACCGGCAAAGAACAAATATTGATTAATCAGGACAAATTATCGTTGATTGACGCCGCGTCGCGGCGCCTTTCCGGCGGGCAGATTCTCCGTAATATTGACCTGGTGGAAGGGGCGGCGCAAAACATCGAGCGCAACAGCAACAAGTTATTGACATTGGAAACGATGGCATTTAAATTGAATTATTAAATTTTGACGGGATAACAATTGTTGACCAATATTGTCGGAGTTAAATTTAAAAAAGAAGGAAGAATTTACAGCTTCAGCGCCGCTGATCATATTGTGCGCGTGGGCGATCAGGTCATCGTCAGCACGGACAATGGGATGTCGCTGGGTGTTGTCGTAACTGATGTCAGCAGGTTTCCCGAAAATGATCTGCCGCCCAATCTGAAAAAGATTATCCGCAAAGCAAGCGCTCACGACTTGCAGATCAAGGCGGAAAACGAGAAGCTGGAAGAGGAAGCAAAAAAGTTTTTCCTGGAAAAAATACAGGAACGCGGCCTGTCCATGAAACTGGTCGACGTGGATTGCCAGTTCGACAAGAGCAAAATAATTTTCTACTTCACCGCCGAAAGCAGGGTGGATTTCCGCGACCTAGTAAAGGATCTGGTACAAAAATTTAAAACCCGCATAGAACTAAAACAGATCGGCGCCCGGCACGAGGCGCGCATTACCAAGGGGATGGGCATTTGCGGCCGCATGGTTTGCTGCGCCGGGATACTGCAGAACCTGGAGCGCGTCACCGTCAAGATGGCCAAAGAACAAAGCATGTCGCTCAACCCGGAAAAAATATCCGGTTTGTGCGGCAGGCTGATGTGTTGTCTGGCGTTCGAGCATGATGAATATTGCAGCGGCAAAAAAGGCAGGCATTTGATCAGGGACAGCGCGGATAAGCAGGCCGATGAAATTATTGACGGAGAAAAGGAAATAGAAGAGCTAGATAATCTGGATGATGATAACGGTTTTATACGATGAAAAAAGATAAGGATGTTCATATGCCGCGAGCTTTTTATATTACGACGCCCATATATTATGTTAACGCCTCGCCGCACATCGGGCATGCCTATACGACGATTGTCGCCGATGTTCTGGCCAGGTTTCACCGGATGAGCGGCAGCGAAACCTATTTTGTCACCGGCACGGATGAACACGGGGATAAAATAGCGGAAGCGGCAAGGCAGGCCGGCATCAGCCCTCAGCAATACGCGGATAAAATCAGCGCCCAGTTCCGCGCGTTATGGCCGGAGCTTCATGTGGCGCACGATTATTTTATCCGCACGACGGATAAAAATCATGTCGAAACCGTCCGGCTTATTTTGCAGAAAGTTTACGACGCCGGTGATATTTATTTCGGCAGCTATGGGGGATATTATTGTTTCGGCTGTGAAAGATTCCTGACGGAAAAAGAAATCGTCGAAGGCAAATGTCCAGAGCACGGAAAAGAACCTCAGTATATCGAGGAAAAAAACTATTTTTTCAAAATGAGCAAATATCAGGACTGGCTAATCAGGCATATTAAAGACAATCCAGAATTTATTCGCCCGGAAAGATACCGCAACGAAGTTTTATCTTTTTTAAAAGAGCCGCTCGAAGATCTGTGCATTTCGCGTCCCAAAACGCGCCTGCAGTGGGGCATCACGCTGCCGTTTGACGAGAATTACGTTACTTATGTCTGGTTTGACGCTCTGATTAATTACGTGACCGCGCTTGGTTATCCCCAGGGGAAAAATTTTAAAAAATTCTGGCCGGTCGCGCAGCATCTCATCGCGAAAGACATACTGAAACCGCACGGCATTTACTGGCCGACCATGCTTAAAGCCGCCGGCATTGAACCTTATCGCCACCTGAATGTTCACGGCTACTGGAATGTCGAACAAAGCAAGATGTCCAAAAGCCTGGGCAATGTCGTGCGTCCGCTGGATTTGAAGGATAAATACGGCCTGGACGCCTTCCGCTATTTTCTTCTGCGCGACATGGTTTTCGGCCTTGATTCCAATTTTTCCGAAGAAGCCTTTGTGCAGAGGCTCAATTCTGATCTGGCCAATGATTTGGGCAATCTTGTCAGCCGTGTTATCACCATGGCGGTCAAGTATTGCGAAGGCAAAGTGCCGCCGGCGGACTCCGGCAAGAAAGAATCCGCGCTGACTCAGGCGGCGCTGGGCGCGGTGGCGGAAGTCAAGGCGTCTTTTGCCGATATGTCTTTGCACAAAGCTCTGATGGCTATCTGGGATTTTATCAATGTGGTAAATAAACATATCGTGGAAAAAGAGCCATGGACTATGAGCGGCGATCCCGCGAAAAAACAGGAACTGACCAACATTATACGTGATCTGCTTTCTTCGCTGTACGCGGTCGCCGTTATGATATTTCCGTTCATGCCGCAGGCGGCGGGGAAAATATTTAAACAACTCGGTCTGCAGGAAACAAAAGAAATGAACCTGGCGTCCATCGGTAAAAGCGATTCTTTGATTTCCGGCGCTTCTTTATCACGCGGCGAATCCCTGTTTCCGCGCGTGGAAATGCCGAAAACGAAAGCGGAAGACACGGCGAAAGCGGCCGCGGAGTTGACCAAGGCGGCAATCGATTATGAAGAATTCAGCAAAGCTGATTTGCGCGTGGCCACTATATTGGAGGCGGAATTCGTTCCTAAATCCAATAAACTCGTGAAGCTTAAAATAGATATCGGCGAAGAAAGAACGATTGTCGCCGGCATCGGCAAGGATTATCAGCCCGCGGACTTGATCGGCAGGCAAATCGTCGTGGTAGCCAATTTAAAACCC
>JBBIHZ010000016.1:0-1796 GCA_037446735.1 Deltaproteobacteria bacterium | reverse complement strand
ATGTTACTAGCGGCTTCCGCAGAAAAGGGGCTGGCGCTTTTGACTCTGGATAGCAAAGCAAAGCCCGGAGCGAAGATCAGCTGAAAGACGGATTTTTTCCGCGCGCGCGAAAGAAACAGACGCCATTAATTTCCGATAATATCTTCGAGCATCTTTTTATCAAAACCGTCGACGGCCTTGCCTTTAATATAGAAAGTGGGTGTGGCGCGCACGCCGGCCTGTTGGGCGATTTGCCGGTGGTTATTGATTAATTCATCTATTTTCTGATCCTGGCAAAGGTTCAGCGACGCGTTCCCGTCCAGCTTGCCCGAAAGCGCTTCTTCGTAAGCTTTTTCCCGGTTGCCGGAGCAGAAAATGTGTTTGATTTTTCTTTCGGAATCCTGAGAAAGCGGAATTAAAAACACATAAAGCGTCACATCCTTGCGTCCGGCAAAATACTGGAAAGCCTGCCGGCAGTAAGGGCAGTTCGGATCGGTAAATTTCACGACCTTTGTTTTCCCTCGGCCGATTTTCAAAGCGTCACCCAGCGGAAGGTCAGCCATTTTTGCCGCCATTCTTTTGAGGTTACTCTCGCGGGTCAGATTAACGCCGTCTTTAGTAATGATGCTTCCCGCGATGATAACTTCCGCCTCCGGCATGAAATACAGAATCTGATTGCCGGATTGGACCTCGTAGATGCCTTTAATCTGCGTAGGCTTGACGCTTTCAAAGTTGATTTTGGGAAAGTTTTTGCGTAGCGTTTCTTCGGGCGACAAATTTTGCGCGTTGCCGCAGGCGGGCAGAACAAACAATAAAAGCAGGGCGCACAAGGGTAGTCTTTTCATGGTTCATGTGTCTCCTGAAAAATGAATTGGCGGAAGTGCATGGGAATCGAACCCACCTGGGGCGGTTCTAGCGCCCCACACCGGATTTGAAGTCCAGGAGGCCCACCAGTGACCTTGGCACTTCCTCATGAAGCACGGCAAATATCTAGCCGTAAAAGTGCGGTGTGTCAACAGGCAAAAAGAAAGCGCTTTGCAATATTAATGGATGTTTAATATCCGGCAAGGGAATCCGTGCGAAAGAAAGAATCATCCAGAATTTGAACCTGTACCCTTTGCCCTCTTTTTACTTGGCTTACTTTTTCTTCCAGGATAATCAGGGCGTTGGCCGCCACCATGGATTTTAAAATACCGGAGCCCTGATCGCCGGTGGTGGTGGCAACGTATTTGCCATTTTTCTTTTTTACAGCGGCGCGCAGGAAATTTTTTACCCCCGCTTTTTTCTTCAGGTGTTTTGCGCTCGCGGCCTTTATCACCGGGCGGAAGATATTTCTGTGACCTTGAATTTTTAAAAGATAGGGACGGACAAACTGTTCGAAGGAAACCATGCTGGAGACGGAATTTCCCGGCAGGCCGAATAAAGGCACGCCTTTGATGGCGCCGAAGGCCAGGGGTTTCCCCGGGCGCATGGCGACCTGCCAGAAGCGCATGGAGTTGCCCATTTCCGCCATGATGTCTTTTACCAGATCATAGTCTCCTACGGAGACGCCGCCGGAGGAAATAATGATGTCGGCCTGCAGCGCTTTGGCAAAATTTTTCTCCAGAGCTTTTTTATTATCCCTGGCAATGCCCAAAATAACCGGGATGCCGCCGCAATCGGCAACCAGCGCGGCCAGAGAATAGCTGTTGCTATTGACGATTTTTCCGGGAGGTGGATCGGTATCGATATCCACAAGTTCATCGCCCGTGGCTATAATGGCGACACGGGGTTTTTTGTAGACACGCACCATTTTTTTGCCTAATGAGGCCAGCATG
>JBBIHZ010000015.1:15938-16300 GCA_037446735.1 Deltaproteobacteria bacterium | reverse complement strand
TTGTTTAAAAACGGCGCGATTTTCAAAATCTCTTTTTTGTCAACGGCCTGCGGCAGTAAAAGAACTACTTTATTGGGCAAAAATACTTGTCGCACTGCTTTAATCAAATCCTGCGTGTCATTCCTCGCCGGCTCTCCCGAAATGACAATTTCATAAGATGGGCCCAGCGTAAAATCGAGCGAACATAAAATGAATGTATAAGCTGCCGGATATTGAGCGACCTGCGCGGAAAAATAATCGGCGATTTTATGCGCTTTATTTTCCAGCTCTGGATCAGCGGTCATGCGCGCCAGGCGCAGAATGTGGAGCATGGCCACGGAATTGCCGGAAGGAAGAGCGCCATCCTGCCCCTCCTTTGGCCG
>JBBIHZ010000015.1:7090-15928 GCA_037446735.1 Deltaproteobacteria bacterium | reverse complement strand
TAAAAGCTCCCCTGTATGCGCTGCAGCAAGGAACAGGCCGCCGTTTTTTTCATCCCAGAAATTATCCAGCATCTGACGGCTCAGCGCTAAAGATTTCTCTAAATATTTTGTCTGCCAACCAGTTTCATAAAGCTCCAGCAGGCCCCAGATAAAAAAAGCATAATCATCGAGCATGCCGTTAATTGAGGCATGTCCGGCGCGCCAGCGGTGCAGCAGCCTGCCCTGCTTATCGGTCATGCGCTCTAAAATAAAATCCGCCGACCTTTGCGCCGCGGCCATGTATAAAGGTTCATCAAAAACCTGCGCCGCCTTGCTCAATGCGGCAATCATCAGGCCGTTCCAATCCGTCAGAACTTTATCGTCTTTTAAAGGATGAACGCGTGCCTCACGGACGGTAAACAATTTTTGCCTGATTTCATCGGTAAATTGCGGCATTTGCCCGGCAGACGGCGCGAGATGGGGAATAAAATGCCCCGGTGGCATTTCCTGCAGACCGTGCAGCTCCAAGTCTTCTGGATGATGATAAAGTGATAAAAATAAACCCGCGTCAGCGGGCGGCAGAATTTTTTCGATTTCTTCCTGTGTCCAAAGATAAAATTTTCCTTCCACCCCTTCGCTATCCGCGTCCTCGGCACAGCAAAAACCGCCCTCGGCATCCGTCATATCTCTGAGCACATAAGTAAATATTTCGCGCGCTGCCTGGGCGTATTCTTCCTTCCGGGTAATCTGGTAGGCTTCAATATAAGCCAGTGCTAACAGCGCCTGATCATAAAGCATTTTTTCAAAATGCGGCACAACCCAGCGCTCATCCGTTGAGTAACGATGAAATCCGAAACCGATATGGTCATAGATGCCGCCCCGGCGCATATTGGCGATGGTATTCTCAACCATCAGCAGGGCGAATACATTTTTTGTGCGCTGATAATAACGCAGGAGAAAGTAAAGATTGTGGGGCGTGGGAAATTTCGGCGCGTGGCCGAAACCACCGTATTGACGGTCGTAAATTTTCAGAAAATAATTATAGGCCTTATCCAGGGTAGCTGCTGATAATTTTTCCGCAGGTTGCGCCTTACTCATTTGTCCCAGCGCTTGCGCTATTTCCATGGCGTTGGCTTTTAATTCGGCGTTTTTTGTCTGCCACAACGCTTTTATCCGGGGAATTAATTCCTGAAGGCCAACTCTGCCGTAACGAGTCTCGCGGGGAATGTATGTGGCGGCGAAAAAAGGTTTTTTATCCGGCATCATGATGATGTTTAAAGGCCAGCCGCCGCTGCCGGTCATCAGCTGGCAGGCTTTCATATAAACGCTGTCGATATCGGGACGCTCTTCCCTGTCAACTTTTACGCAGATAAACGAGTCATTGAGCAGGCGCGCGGTTACTTCATCCGCAAAGGATTCCCGCTCCATAACATGGCACCAGTGACACGTGGCATAGCCGATGGAAAGGAAAACAGGTTTATCTTCGCGACGCGCGCGTTCAAAGGCTTCTTCGCCCCAAGGATACCAATCGACAGGATTGACTGCGTGCTGGAGAAGATAAGGACTTTTTTCATCCTTTAGGCGGTTTTGCCGCATTTGATTACCTGTTTGTATTTTTAAAAGAATCGTCCCGGTCAAGTTACTCAGGTTGCAGCTGCCGGGCAATCGCTGCCATTCCGGCTTTATCCGAAATCAGCGTGATATGACCGACTTCCGGCACTATAGCAATTTCCGCGTGCGGCTGATGCTTGGCAAACAGCGGTAAATATTCCTGGGGATGCATCAGTTCATCATCTTTACCCACTAAAACGGCAATTGGCTTCTTCGCGTTTTTCATGTCTGTTTTGTAATCATAGTGCGCGCCAAAATTTTTCAGAAGCCTGTATGAATAAACACCGGTTTGATATTGAGCATTTTTCGGATCAATTCCAAAGGCAATAACCGGTAAATGACCCAGCCATTTTTCCCCAGCGGAGCCCAGCAGTGAAATCCCGATAATCCGCGGAACACTGGCGCTTGCCCACTTGCTGTTTTCTGGCCTAGTTGTCGGCGCGTTATAGCTGATGAAAGGCGCGAGTAAAATGTAACGGTCAAAATAATTTTGCTTATCACTTGCGGCAAATCTCAGCGCGAAACCGCCGCCGGAAGAAAAACCTGCCAGAGTTAAATCCTGCCTGTCTTTCAATACTTCGTGAATGAAATCCTCTAAATCATCTTCCAACTGGCCGACATATGCGATATCTCCCTTCTGGCCGGATGAACCATGCCCGCGCATATCAGGCGCATAGACATGAACACCCTGCCCCTGCAGGTATTTGGCAAGCGGATGCATCATTACACCGGACCCTGATGAGCCGTGAATCAAAACAACTGTTTTTGCTGAAGACAAAGTTGAAGGATACGATCGGTAAGCCAGCTTTACTCCATCACGCGCCTCAAATTTACTTACCTGCGGCAATTGGGATAAATTCATTGATTGGAATGAGGCGCTAACAAACGTGAGCGGCGAAGGCGCCACGGGTTCCGAAAATTTGATCACGCCCGCGAAAACAACTAGAATAATAATCACGCCAGCCATGAACAGCATCCATCTCTTCCTTTTCATGCGCGTTTCCCCTCCTTAACTTTCAAATGTATTAAATAAAGTTGAGTCAGGGTATAGCAACTCAAAGATGTTTGCAATTGTTACCTGCTTTGATTGCAATATACAAACACGGAAAAAATAAAATATTAAATTTTATTTGCTGTTTTTAACCAGCATTGTGGCGGGATCAAGCATTAAGGTTTCCCGGGAAGAATCTGTTATTTTACCTTTAATAGCCTTAATAAACACGTCTTTATCTTCCGCGGCTAATTCAACGATAACCTCAAATAAATCAGCAACATGCAGAAACCACACGGGCAATTCATTTGTCGCCCTTTCTTCGTGTCGATGAGCGTGAACGGTGAACCATATTCTTATCGCGTGTTTCGCGGCCAACTCTTTTAAGTGCGCGAGCGGCTTGCGGCCGATTTCATCAAATTTAAAACCGTCGATAATCATCGTGTGCGGCTTAAAAATATTTTGTTCCATTAATTCAGTTAACCGCTCTTCCAGCTTCGGCACGCTGAAGTTTTCCACTTTGAAAATCATGATAAATCTACAGGGTTGAATTTTATCCCAATATTCTTTAATTTCTCCCTCGCTAAAGTTCTGCGCGATGTTCTGAAAAAGCTCGTGATACCAGACGTCAACTTTGCCGACAGCGTCATGCAGGCTTACATGCAGAATGTTTTTTTCTCTGAGCATTGTATTGAGCGCCATCTGGACCAAAAGAGCCGTTTTGCCCACGCCGGCATGAGCCATGACCGCGCCAAAACCGCCATCCGGCAGAATATCCTCGCTTTCGTAACCAAGACTCATCAGCGGATTACGATAACTTATTTCTTTTTTGAGCATAACAATGTCCTTGTAAGTTAAATGAATTATATTTTTTTCGCGCCTGAGCGCCGCGATATCTCTGGACATATTAAAAAATTACGCGGCTGATTTTTTATTCTGCGCAACTTCCAAAGCAATCTTTTCCGCGATTGACTGCGGCACCTGACGGTAAAGCGCGAATTCCATCGTGAACTGCGCTTTGCCCTGTGTGGAGGAGCGCAACACAGTGGAAAATCCGAACATTTCCGCCAGCGGCACCTGCGCTTCAATGGCACACATCACACCTTCATCCTGCGAGCCGATAATCATGCCCCGCCGCTGATTAAGCAGCCCCATCACCGCTCCCTGGAATTCCGGCGGCGTTTCCACAACCACTTTCATTATCGGCTCATGAATAACGGGCTTGGCCCTGAGATACGCTTCGCGGAAAGCGCCGCGCGCCGCCGCCTGAAACGCCATATCGGAAGAATCCACCGCGTGTGACGCGCCGTCATCAATCACCACCTTCACGCCGGTAATCGGAAATTCCAGTTTTGGCCCTTTGGCCATGCTCTGCCGGAAACCTTTTTCACAGGCCGAAATATACTGCGTGGGAATCGCGCCGCCGAATATTTCATTTTCAAAAACAAAGTCGGCGTCGCTGACAGGCTCAATATAGCCGGCAATACGTCCGAACTGACCGGCGCCTCCGGTCTGTTTTTTATGTGTGTAATTGAAATCGGCGCGCTGGGTGATTGTTTCCCTGTAAGCGACACGGGGATTGCCCGTGGTTACTTCCGCGTTGTATTCCCGCTTCATTCTTTCCACGTAAATATCCAGATGCAGTTCGCCCATGCCTTCGATAATCGTTTCGTTTGTTTCCGGATCAACGTATGTTTTAAAAGTGGGATCTTCCTTGGAAAAACGATTCAGGGCCTTGGCCATCGCCATTTGGGATTTGTTATCTTTGGGAACGATGGCCAGAGAAATAACCGGTTTGGGCACATACATGGAAGTCATGGTTAAATTTATCCCCGGAGAAACAAATGTGTCCCCGGAGGAGCATTCGATTCCGAACAGTGCGCCGATGTATCCGGCCGCGAGCGTATCCACATCTTCCATCTGGTCGGCGTGCATGCGCACCACACGTCCCACTTTGACTTTTTTGCCGCTGCGCACATTCACAATCGTCGAACCTTTCGCTACCGTACCCTGATAGACACGTATGTAGGTAAGCTGTCCATACTGGCCGTCTTCCAGCTTGAAAGCCAGCGCCACAATGGGTTTTTCCGGGTCGCTTGTCAGAATAACTGGCTCTTCGTTTTTCTCCATATCCAGCGTCACATTCTCCACTTCCGATGGGGAAGGCAGAAGATGAGTGACGCCGTCGAGCAGCGGCTGCACGCCCTTGTTCTTATAGGCCGAACCCATATAAACCGGCGTTATTTCCCTTTTGAGAGCGCCCTTGCGCAGCGCGGCATAGAGCATCTGGGCGGGTATTTCGCGTTCTTCCAGAACAGCTTCCGTCAGTTCGTCGGAAAAAAGAGAGGCCGCTTCGATTAATTCCTCTCTTTTCGCTTTTGCTTCCGCTAAAAGCCCCTGCGGGATTTCCTCTGCGCGGACGACCTCTCCGTTTTCGCCGTCAAAGTAAAGGGCTTTCATTTCGACCAGGTCCACCACTCCCTGGACATGCGTTTCCAGACCGACGGGAATCTGCATGGCCACGGCATTGTGCCCCAGTTTCGTTTTGAGCTGGCCAATCACGCGGAAAGGATTCGCGCCGCTGCGGTCGCATTTATTGATAAAAGCGATGGACGGCACTTTATATCTTTTCATCTGCTGGTCAACGGTTATGGACTGCGACTGCACGCCGCCCACGGCGCATAAAACGAGAATCGCTCCGTCAAGCACGCGCAGCGATCTTTCCACTTCAATCGTGAAATCAACATGCCCCGGCGTGTCGATAATATTTATTTCGTGGCCTTTCCACTCGCAATAGGTGGCCGCGGAAGCTATGGTTATCCCGCGTTCCTTTTCCAGATCCATGGAATCCATGGTCGCGCCCACGCCGTCTTTGCCTTTAACGTCATGAATGGCATGTATTCTTTTCGTGTAATAAAGAATCCTTTCCGTAAGCGTGGTTTTGCCGGAATCAATATGGGCGCTTATCCCTATGTTGCGCACTTTTTTATCATCCATCTTCATTTTTTTACCTTTTAAAAACTGCGTTGGATTTATATATTTATTAGCCGTAAATGTTTTGTTCAGCCATCAGTAATTATATTACGGCATGGTCACAATTACTGATGCTTCTGACTTCACTTGGCCAGTTTTTCCGGAAACAATATCCAGCAGATATGCGCGTCACAACCATGACTTTGGCATAAGCCCGCGTGAAGGAACACAAGAGCGGCGGTTTATATATGATACCCGGATTTATGTCAAGTATTTATTGAATAACAAAAATAAATCCGGATCAGCTCTGATAAATATTTTTATCTTGCATAAGCGGAGGGTTAGCGATAAAGTGCCAAGTGATAATGAAAAAGGAGAGAAAAATGCCGAAAAAAGTAAAGATGTTCACACTGAGCACCTGCAGCCACTGCAAAGCGACAAAAAAATTCATGGCCGATAACAATATTGAATTCGACTTTATTGATGTCGATTTGCTCACGGGCCAGGAAAGAGAAAATATTATCGCTGATGTCGTTAAATATAATCCCAACAGGTCATTCCCCACGATCATTATCGGGGATAAAATTATCATCGGCTTTCAGGAAAAAGCAATCAGAGAGGCGCTGGGCATTTAATGACTCCCGAAGAACTCTATGAGATGCTCAAAAAAGTTCAGGAGCCCAAAGGTTATTTTTTCAACAAAAATAAAGAATGGGTACTGAGCATTCTTAAAGATCTTTTAATCAACAAGGAACGCTACGGCTATATGTCCTGCCCCTGCCGCCTGGCCGCCGGAGACAGGGAAAAAGACCGCGACATCATGTGCCCTTGCGTCTACCGCGAAGCGGACGTGAACGAATACGGCAGCTGCTATTGCAATCTATACGTGTCGCGTGAGTGGAATGAAGGGAAAATAGATAATCAATACGTCCCGGAAAGGCGCCCTCAGAAAAAAATGGCCTTTTAGTCTTTTCCTGTGCCGCAAGGATGAAGAGTGGGAATTTTGAATTTTCCCTTCGTGCATTTTCAATTATTCTCATAATTTATCTTGATTTTTCCCAATCAATAATTATATTTGCTGCAAAATATGCGCTATCTTTTTAAAAACATCCGTAAAATCAGAGGCTTAACTCTATGATCAACACGTATCGCTGCAAAAAGAAAATGATCTTGATAAGTGAAGTGTGCACGGACACCACTTGCGAGTGGCGCCTGAAAAATGAGGCGTTTCTGAACTGCACCTGGGTCGCCTGCAATTATGGCCCTTTTACACTGGAGGAAGTGGGCGATATGATGGGGGTAACCAGGGAAAGAATCCGGCAGATCGAAGCCAAGGCGCTGAAAAAACTGCAGCATAAAAAAAGAAGGGATCAGCTCAAGGATTTTGCGGCGCCGGGAAGCGACTGGGGGAGCACCTGATTTTTTTCAGATTATTTACAAACTAATTTTTTATTACGGTTTCGTCTTGCGCTGCTTTTGCTGCGACAGGACTTCATTCATCTGAACTTTTCTTTCTTCGCGGGCGAAAAGCAGGGAACAAATCGAAGATTCTATATCCAAAGCCGCCATTTTATCCATGCGCGGCACAATCGAACAAAGATTTTTCAATTCTTCCAGCGCCTTGGCGGAACGGGTAGCCAGCTCCGCCGCCATATTTTCCGCAACTTCCATAAATCTTTCCGGCGGGGCGACTTTATTCACTAACCCGATGTTTAGGGCTTCATTGGCGCCGATCGGCTCGCCCAGCATAACGATTTCCTTTGCTTTGTTGATGCCGACAATCTGGCTCAGCGGATAAAAGAAAGGGTTGAACCCGAATTTCAACTCCGGATGGCAAAAAATGGCGCTTTCCGAGGCGACCACCAAGTCGCAAACGGTAACCAGGTTAAAACCGCCGCCCAAGGCAAGTCCGCCTACCGCGGCAATTACCGGTTTTTTGCAGGAATATATTTTTTTCAGGTAACGCATCATCGAATCGAGGAATTCATCGCCCTCTTCGCGGGGCAAATTTGTCATTTCCTTGATATCCATCCCCGCGGAAAAAACAAATTCCCCGCCCGTCAGAATTATCGCTTTGATTTCGGCCATGCCTTCCAGTTCCGCAAACACGCGATACAATTCATAGCGCATGTCCTTGGATATCGCGTTCATTTCCCGGGGGCGATTAAGAATCACCTTGGCGTAGCCGTTTTTTGTCTCTAAAATAATTGTGCTGTAGTTCATTTTTTATTATCGACCATCAACTTCAGTTCTTTGCCTGTTTTAAAGAAAGGCACCCTTCTTTCGGACAATTCCACCTGCGCGCCTGATTTGGGATTGCGTCCCAGACGCGGTTTTCTTTCCCTGATGGTAAAATTACCGAAACCCCTTACTTCAATGCGCTCGCCTTTGCGCAAAGCTTCAACCATGGAATCGAAGATTATATTGACCGCCTGGTACATATCCCGGTAAGTATAGGTTTTGAATTTCTCCTGCAAGCTTTTGATTAAATCGCTTTTCGTCATCATAATCGCCACCATTTATCTGAAAGGATAATATAAATAACTGACACCGCTGAAAGGCTCCATTTTCTCTTTAAGCGAATCGCTTAACTGATTGGCGGCGCTTTCCAACAAATAATCAAATATTGACGCGCGTTTCTTGCGCGGGTAAATCAAATCATACTTGCCGGTCTTGCCCGCAAGTTCTGTGGCCAGTTTGGCCGCGTAGTTCATATCGCCCAGATGGTCTACCAGCCCTAATTCCTTGGCCTTGCGCCCGGAAAAAACCCTGCCGTCGGCAATCGCCTTGACTTTCGCGCGGGGCAGTTTTCTTTCTTTCGCGATGACATCCACAAATTGATTATAAATATCGTCCACCAGTTCCTGGATTATTTTTCTTTCTTCCGGCGTCATTTCCCTCAGGGGAGAGCCGATATCCTTGTATTTGCCGCTTTTTACCACTGAAGACTTGAGTCCGATTTTTTTGAAGAGTTCTTCAAAATTGGCAAATTGCATGATGGCGGAAATGCTGCCAGTGATCGTGCCGGGATTGGCGACAATTTTATCAGCCGCGCAGGCGACAAGCAAACCGCCGGAAGCGGCAATTGAACCAAGGGAAGCCACGACTTTTTTCTTTTTTTTCAGCTCCAGCACCGCGTCATAAATTTCCTGCGACGCGGCCACTCCTCCACCCGGCGAATCCACGCGCAGGATCACCGCGTCGATTGAACTGTCCCTGCCGAATTCATCGAGTTGTTCCGCAATCCTAAGGGAATCATAAATAGGGCCGCTGATGCTCACCAC
>JBBIHZ010000015.1:0-7080 GCA_037446735.1 Deltaproteobacteria bacterium | reverse complement strand
AAATGTTCTTACCTTGCGCGTATCCGTGCCGGCCCGGTAGAAAAAAACATAAGAAAACAAGGCCATAACAAAAAGGATGGCCACCCCCCAAACAACAGGATGTCGTCTCATTTCCTAATCGCCTTTTGACTGATTGTTTATTTTGACTTCCGCCAGCGCCTGAGCAAGATTGGAACCCAAATTTTCTCTGTTGTTGATGTATTGATTCGACGCCGCAGGAGAAGGCGCGGGCGCTTCCAGCTCTTTAATGCTTAATCTGATCTTTTTGGATTTGGGATCAATGCTTTTGATAACCGCCGACACCGTGTCACCCACCGCGTAGAGTTCCGAGGAGGATTTCACGCGCTTCTGGCTGATTTCGGAAATATGCACCAGGCCTTCAATACCTTCTTCAATCTCCATAAAAATCCCGAAGTCGGTAAAGTTGGTTATTTTACCCGTAACCACGCTGCCGGGGGCGTATTTGCGCACCATTTCATCCCAGGGGTTTTTTTCCAGCTTCTTCACGCTGAGCGAGAATTTTTCGTTCTCCACGTCAACTTTTTCTACCACCGCTTCCACTTCCTGGCCTTTTTTAAAATATTCGGAAGGATGAGAAACTCGGTGCTTCCAGGAAATGTTGGAAACGTGCACGAGACCGTCAATGCCTTCTTCAATCCCGATAAACGCGCCGAAGTTCGTAATATTTCTGACTACGCCTTTTACCACGGTTCCCTCCGGGTATCTTTCTTTAAGCTTTTCCCACGGATTAGGCGAGGTCTGTTTCAGACTCAGAGAAATTCTTTTTGCCTCTGGATTCACATCCAGCACAACTACTTTTATCTGGTCGCCGACATTCAAAACTTTGGAAGGATGTTTTATTTCACGTGTCCAGTACATTTCCGAAATATGGACAAGGCCCTCCACTCCCGGCTCCAGCTCTACAAAAACGCCGTAATCGGTCAGGTTGACCACCTTGCCTTCCGTGATCGAACCTACCGGATATCTTTCCATGATATGTTCCCAGGGATTGCCGCTAAGCTGTTTGAGGCCCAGGGAAACTCTTTCTTTTTCGCGGTCAAAAGAAAGCACTTTAACCTTGATTTTATCCCCTTTCTGGAAATTATCGGCGGGTTTGGCAATCCTGCCCCAGGATATATCAGTCACGTGCAACAGTCCGTCAATACCGCCCAGGTCGATAAAGATGCCGTAATCCGTGATGTTTTTTATCACGCCTTCGACAGTGCTTCCTTCCTGGATGGAATTGAGAATATCCTTCTTTTCTGTTTCTCTCTCAGTGGCGACAATGGGACGACGCGAGAGCACCACGTTGCTTCTTTTGCGGTCATATTTCAATACTTTGAAATCCAGCGTTTGACCGACAACTTTATCCAGGTCTTTTATCGGACGCACATCGACCTGGGAACCGGGTAAGAAGGCGGGGATTCCGATATCGACCGAAAGCCCTCCCTTAACCTTCTCAATGACTTTGCCTTTGATGGGGGCATTGGTTTCACAGGCGTGTTTTATCTCATCCCAAACTTTGAGCTTTGCCGCTTTATTTCTGGAAAGGATCAGGTTTCCTTCGGAATCGCGCTTGTCGATAAAAACTTCGATTTCATCACCCACGGAAATGTTAATGTTGCCTGCGGCGTCTCTGGCTTCCACGGCGGGAATAAAGCCTTCCGTCTTCCAGCCGACATCAACCATCACCATGTCATTGGCGATCTGCACTACTTTGCCCAACGCGATATCGCCGTATTGAAGTTGATGCAGGCTCTGCTCGTACAGTTCTTTGAAGCCCATGCTTTCTTCTTTGCCCTGCGCTGCCGAATCCTTACCTGAAACTTTCGCGTCAACCTCCTTTGTTGTGTTTAGGTTTAAGTTGTCATTGTTAACCATTAAACGGATGCCCCCTTCTTTTAATAAAGCTCTGTAATTTTTGAAAGTTAACACACTGAAAGGCAAATAGCAACACAAAATCAAGCGCGTATTTAAGCACTTATAAAATTATGACCGGCTAATTTTGTAAAACGAAGTGAAGAATTTTTTCGACGACCTGCCCTACGGATAAAGCGGATGAATCAATAATTATCGCTCCCGCGGGCACGATGAGCGGGGAGTGTTTCCTCTCGCTATCCTGACGGTCTCTCGCGATTATCTTTTCCTGTACCGCCTGACGGTCAACGGCCGTTCCTTTAGCCTTGAGCTCACCGAGCCTTCTTTTTGCCCTTTCTTCAGAACTGGCATCAAGATAAAATTTGTAATCCGCTTCGGGAAAGACAACGCTGCCCATATCTCGGCCTTCGGCCACCAGTCCCCCTTCCGCCGCTGCCTGTCTTTGTAAGTGGAGCAGGTATTGTCTTACCGCGCCATAGGCCGATATTTTGGAAGCGGCATTACCGACTTCTTCCGCGCGTATCAGATCCGCCACATCCTGGCCATCTACATATACTTTCATTCTGCCGGCGGAATTTTTCAGTTTTATTATCGCTTCGTCATCCACGGGAATTTTATCCCGCAGCGCTTTATAAGCCAGCGCCCGGTAAAGCGAGCCGGTATCAAGATAAATATAGCCTAATTGCGCGGCAAGTTCGCGGCTTACCGTACTCTTTCCCGCCCCGGCAGGGCCGTCAATGGTGATGATCTTTTTTAACGGCGCGAGTGTGTTATTCATCATAATTACTTGATTTTTCATGCAGGGCTTGCCACATCAAGGCAAAGAAGATAAGATATCTATCAAGGACAAAAACCCTGCGGGCAGGGAGTTTTTATGCGTAAAACAGCGCAATTGCAATATAAATTTTTAGCCATCGTTGTGACGATTACGATGATTTGCGCGCAAAACAGCTTTGCGGCCTTTACGCTGGAAGACGAAAGAAAGCTGGGAAAAGAGTTTTACGACAAACTCGATCAGAACAATTTTCTGATTAAAGACCGCCAGCTTAATGACTACATAACAAAAATCGGCAATCTCGTACTGGCCCAAAGCAGCAAGGCGCCTTTCAATTATACGTTTTCCATTGTGGACAGCTCGGCGATAAACGCGTTTGCCACTCCCGGAGGATACATTTATATCCATAAAGGATTAATCGCCGCTGTGGACACCGAGGCGGAACTGGCCGGGGTTATCGCGCATGAACTGGCGCATGCCAACGCAAGGCATGTGGCGAGCATCATCGAAAAATCGACAAGATTAAGCATTGCCACGATGGCGGCAATTCTTGCCGCAGCTTTTCTGGGCGGCGGTGGGGACGCCGCTGCCGCGGTTGCCGCATTCTCGATGGCCGGCGCGAGCAGTTTGACCTTAAAGTATCAGCGTGAACACGAAGAAGAAGCGGACCGCCTGGGCATAACTTATCTTTCCCAGGCCGGCTACAATCCCGGCGCAAGCGTGAGTTTTCTGCGGCTCATCAAAAGACACGAGTTTTTGTCCAAAAGCATACCCTCTTACCTGCGCACGCATCCCGGCACTGATGAGAGGATTTTTTATCTGGAAGGACTAATCCTCACCCAATATACTCACGCAGGCAAAAATCAAATCGTTGGCAATCTGACCAGAATGCAGGCGCTCGTGCCTCTGAGCACGACCGAGCTCAATATCCGGCAAAGGCAACTGAACTTGGCTTTGGCCAAAGAACCATCAAATGTCGATCTGCTTTACGCGCTGGCTCTTACGGAAGACAGATTGGGGCAGACTGCTTCAGCGTTGAATCGTCTACAAAAGGCGTTGTCTTTGTCGCCGCAGGACAGAGATGTCCTGAAAAACATGGGATTGATCCATCTGAAAATAGGCAATGCCGAACAGGCCAGAGCCAATCTGCAAAAAGCCGCGGGCATCGACCCAAGTGATGAAGAAATCAAGCTGGCTCTGGGCAAATCGAACTTCGCTTTGGGCAACTACCGTGACGCGCTGAGTAACTACATGTCGGTAAAAACTGTCCTGGCGGACGGTGAAGACATCAATTATCACATTGCCATGGCCTACGGCCGTTTGGACAACCAGGGTGAATCACACTACCATTTCGGTCTGTATTTCAAGAAAGACGGAAAAACACAAAGCGCGCTGTTTCATTTTAGAGAAGCCCTGAGCTACTTTCCGCCCAATTCCGCAACTGCCTCCCTCATTAGTAAAGAAATAAAGGAATTGACCGAACCCGCCCCTGCCCGCGGGAAAAAACCGGAAAAAACCAAATAGACAATTTTACATGGGGAATTATCACAAAAAAATCAGCCACGTGCGAATTTCACCCTTTTCTTTTATCATTGCGAAAATGTGGACAATACATTATAAGAGGCGCACTTCAATATTTTGGAAAGGAGCATCTTAAAGTGAACATTTTAATTTTTGGCCCCAATGGCAGCGGCAAAGGAACTCAGGGAGCTATCGTGCAGAAGAAATACGGCGTACCGCACATTGAAACGGGCGTTATCTTTCGTCAGAACATTTCGCAGAAAACCCCGCTGGGAGAAAAAGCAAAGGCGTATATCGACCGTGGCGAACTCGTCCCCGACGATATTACCATTCCGATGATTTTAAACCGCCTCAAGGAAGACGACACTAAAAAAGGATGGCTCCTGGACGGCTTCCCCCGCAATCTGGCGCAAGCGGAAGCGCTCTGGAGCGCTCTGGAAAAAGAAAAAATGAAACTGGAGTATGTTATCGAAATAGATCTGGACAGAAACACGGCAAAGCAACGCATCATGGGACGCAGACTCTGCAAAACGGACAACAACCACCCGAACAATATCTATATCGACGCGATCAAGCCGCACGAACACGACGGCAAGACAGTATGTCGTGTCTGTGGTTGCGAAGAATTGTCCACCCGCGCCGACGACCAGGATACGGATGCCATCGACAAACGTCACGGCATATATTATGACACAAAAACCGGCACGCTAGCCGCCGTCAACTACTTTAAAAACAGAACGAAAGTGATTACGGTCGACGGCGGCAAGGGAGTGAAGGAAGTATCGGAAGAACTTTTGAAAAAACTTGCTTAAATCAGCAGAAAATATTTATCGTAAAAGCCCGCCGGCTTACCGGAGGGCTTTTTTTAACAGAGAAAAATGGATAAAATCAGGAATTTCAGCATCATCGCCCATATTGACCACGGCAAATCAACGCTGGCCGATCGTTTGATTCAATACACCGGTGTGTGCGATGAAAGAACATTCAAGGATCAGATTCTGGACAATATGGACATTGAACGGGAGCGCGGCATTACGATTAAAAGCAACGCCATATCCCTGCCCTACAAAGCGTCAGACGGAAATCAGTATACTCTGAATCTGATCGACACACCCGGGCATGTTGATTTTTCCTACGAAGTTTCCCGTTCACTCGCTTCATGCGAAGGGGTGCTACTGCTCATTGATGCGGCGCAGGGCGTGCAGGCGCAGACCCTTGCCAATCTTTATCTGGCTATGGAGCATAACCTGGAAATTATACCTATCATCAATAAAATTGATCTGCCCTCCGCCGATGTTGACCGCGTGCTGGAGCAGATTGATTCCGAACTTGGCCTTGATCCGGACACGCATATAAAATGTTCCGCCAAAGAAGGAATCGGCATTGAAGAAATTCTGGAAGCAATCGCCAAGCGCATCCCGCCTCCCAAAGGCAATGAAGAAAATCCGCTGGCCGCGCTGATTTTCGACGCGCAGTACGACCCCTTCCGCGGCACTATTATCCACTGCCGCATCTTTGAAGGGGAAGTAAAAAGCGGCGATATCATAAGATTCATGTCCAACGGCACTACCTACAAAGTGGAAGAAGTCGGGCATTTTCTTCTGCAACGCGCCAAACGGGAAAAACTTTTCGCCGGCGAAGTTGGTTATATTATTGCCGGGGTAAAAACCGTATCAGCTGTGCGCACCGGTGACACGATCACGCTGCAGAGCAGACCCTGCTCCCAGCCGCTACCGGGCTTTAAGGAGGTCAAACCAGTTGTTTTCGCGTCCATCTATCCCATCGCTTCGGACGATTATCAGGATCTGGCGGATTCTCTGGAAAAATACAAACTCAATGACGCTTCCTTTATTTATGAGAAGGACTCGTCCGCCGCGCTCGGACAGGGTTTCCGCTGCGGTTTTCTGGGGCTTTTGCATCTTGATGTCGTGCAGGAAAGGCTGGAAAGAGAATATGGTTTATCCATCATTCTTTCGGTACCGAGCGTCCGTTACCGTTTCACGCTGAATGACGGATCAGTGATTTACGTGGATAATCCCACGCACTATCCTGATCCTATGTCTATCGATAAGGGTGAGGAACCTTATATTCGCGCGATGATGATGCTGCCCGAACGCTACCTGGGCGCGGTGATGAAACTTTGCATGGAAAAACGCGGCGTCAATTCTAATATGCATTATACCAGCCCTGGGCGCGTTGAGCTTTCCTACGAAATGCCTCTGGCGGAAGTTATTTATGATTTTTATGACCGTTTTAAATCCGTCACGCAGGGTTATGGCTCTTTTGATTACGATGTCATCGATTACCGCGAAAGCAATCTAGTTTTGATGGATATTCTCGTCAACGGAGAAAAAGTTGACGCGCTTTCTCAGATTGTGCATCGCGACCGTGCCCGCGCCCGCGCGCTTCTGGCCTGCGACAGATTAAAAGAAGAAATTCCACGTCAGATGTTTAAAATTGCCATTCAGGGCGCGATCGGTTCGGAAATCATCGCCCGCAGTACTATCAGCGCCTTCCGCAAGGACGTTACGGCTAAATGCTATGGCGGTGATATCACGCGCAAGAGAAAACTGCTGGAAAAACAGAAAGCAGGCAAGAAGCGCATGAAGATGATCGGCTCTGTAAGCATTCCGCAAAGCGCTTTTCTGGCGGTGTTAAAATCGGACGGCGATTAAAAATTGGCTGCTGAAAAGCACACACTTTACTGTGTGTGCACTGCAAGCCACAACAATCAACCCATCTTCAAAATGCACATTACACTTGAATAATTGTAAGCAGGTTGCAGTTTAAAACTGCTTAAGCATGTTTTTTTAATTTACATACTGCTATTCAAATCAAACTAGTGTAAACTGAAACCGTAAGCTTCCCTGTCAAGTAGACAATTCATAAATAGAGTTTCCGGTGTT
>JBBIHZ010000014.1:0-16484 GCA_037446735.1 Deltaproteobacteria bacterium | reverse complement strand
AAAAAGCGCTGCCGATCAAAGACTGACTGTCCGGCAAGTGGTTGACTTTTACAAAGTCCCCAGACCAACGGCATTTGCGAAAGGTTTCACCAGACGATTCTCAATGAGTTTTACCGGATTGTTTTCAGAAAAAAGGCATACAGCGATCCGGATGTCTTACAAACGGATCTGGATGAGTATATAAACCGTTATAACCATGAACGGACGCATCAGGGGAAACGCTGTCAGGGCAGGACGCCGATGCAGACTTTCATCGACGGCAAACAGCTTTTTGCCCGAAAGAATTTGGATAACATGATGGCGGCATAACAAACAGCGGACAATACCGGAGACTGACCTCTGTCAACGCAAGTATAGTTCAGGACAGTTTATTTTATAGCCTTTTTTCAATTTTCCTGGATTCCGGCCTTCGTAACCTAAAGGTCATCTGCGACCGGAATGACAGAAAATGAATCTTTGCTCTAGTGATGGAATAGACGCAGGCCGCAAAAAACCATAATAATGCCATATTTGTTGCAAGTGTCAATAACCTGCTGATCGCGGATGGAGCCGCCGGGTTCGACAATCGCGGTCACGCCACTGCGACGGGCGCGCTCGATGTTATCTCCAAATGGGAAAAACGCGTCGCTTCCCAAAGACACTCCGGTAACCTTACTTAGCCATTTTTGTTTTTGTGCTTTAGTCAAGGATTTAGGCTGTTTCGTAAATGTTTCGGCCCAGATATCATCACCGATAACATCCTCCGGCGTGTCTCCCAGATAAACATCAATGGCGTTATCACGGTTTGGTTTGGCAACATCGTCACGGAAAGGCAAATTAAGAACTTTGGGCATGTGACGTAATTGCCAGAGATCCGCTTTCTGTCCCGCAAGCCGTGTGCAGTGGATACGGCTTTGCTGTCCAGCGCCCACGCCAATTACCTGGCCGTCCTGCACATAACAGACGCTATTCGATTGCGTGTATTTGAGCGTGATAAGCGCCAGCACCAGGTCGCGCTTCTGCGCGTCGGTGAGCGTCTTATTTTCCGTCACAATATTTTCCAGCATGCGGGCATCAATTTTTAAATCATTTCTCCCCTGTTCAAACGTAATGCCGTAAACCTGTTTGTGTTCCAGGGAAACAGGAACGTAGCCGGGATCAATCTGCACCACATTATAATTGCCGCCTTTTTTGGATTTAAGAATTTCCAGCGCTTCCGGCTTATAGCCCGGCGCGATAATACCATCAGTAACTTCATTTTTGATGATTGTTGCCGTAGAAACATCGCAGACATCGCTTAACGCTATCCAATCGCCGAAACTGCTCATGCGGTCGGCACCGCGCGCGCGCGCGTAAGCGCAAGCCAGAGGAGATAGTTTCATCTTCGAATCAATATGATACATCCTGCGCAACACTCTATCCAAAGGGAATCCTAAAGCGGCGCCGGCGGGTGAGACATGCTTAAAAGAAGCGGCGGCCGGCATACCGAGGTTTTCTTTGAGTTCTTTCACAAGCTGCCAGCTATTGAGCGCGTCCAGAAAATTAATGTAACCTGGCTTGCCGTTAAGCACGATTACGGGCAACTCGCCGCCATTCGCCATAAAGATACGGGCGGGTTTCTGATTGGGGTTGCATCCGTATTTCAGTTGTATTTCATTCATGAATTATTCCTCCACCGCTTTATATTTGTTGATGATAATGTCTTCATAATTCTGGGTCTTAAGATCAATGGCACGCACAAAAAGACTCACTTTATTATCCTCGTTCAACGCGTCCCAGAGCTTGCCCGCGAACTCGTTGGGATCCTCCTCATCAATAACCACACGCATCGGCTCCCCTTCAAAACTGGGAATCGGATTACCGTTGCATTTGTAAGTGCTGATAAAGTGCCCCTCTCCGGCAATTGGCTCTGCATAGTCGAAAGTGAAACGCTGAGCGCTTCTTTCATAGCCGTCACAGCTTTTTATAATGCCTAGTTTATAGCTGCCGGTTTTCATATCCACAATTCCGGAGATACGGGGTGTCCAGTTAGGTTTGTCATCTTCAAACGTGCGCGTATTCAGCGCCGCCTCAAAATTACATTTGGGAAATTTATTGCTCTTTATAAAATCATAAATGGTATTGGTCTGGTCACCGTTGGTAACGATTGTTGTTTTGTCCAACGTGAGCACCGGATTATAGATAATCAAATGCGGGTCGGTCATTTTGGCGGGATCCGCCGCCCTTGTGCGGATGCCGCTTTCGATAGGATCGAACACGCGGTTGCGGCTATTTTGACTGCGCCCCATTATGAAGTAGGCAATCATTGATTTTTTCCCCGAGGGCGTCCTGGCTATACAGATTCCACGGCCCGGATATTCATTGCCTGATAAATAATTGAATAAATTCACCTTCATTTTCGCTATAACTCCTTGCATAAGTATGAACTGTTTTTGCGGCGGGAATATATGAGCAGACGTTTCGCCTGTCAACTGGTTTAAGAAAAATAATCTCTAAAAACAAAATTTCGACGTCCAGTAGACAAATGAAACCTATTGTGAAAAAGTTTATCTCAATAAATTATATAAAAACCGACTGGGTTAATAAAACTAGATTATTTTTTCACATTACCCTTTACTTTTTTGATCTATGATGTTTTTGAAAGTTTGGGAAAATTGGCATCCAGCGCCTCGTTCCAATTATCTACCAATTTTTGAACACTTGCCATCAGCTCGGAAATATCACCTTCGATTGTGACGGATTTTATTTTATCACCCTGCGCTATGGCATTAACAACTTTTTGGTCTGCATCGCTCGTCACTTCGCCAAAAACCGTGTGTTTCCCGTCCAGCCAGGTAGTGGCAACATGCGTGATAAAAAACTGACTGCCGTTGGTGCCGGGTCCGGCATTGGCCATGGAAAGAATGCCGGGTTTGTTATGCTTCAGTTCCTTGACAAATTCATCCTGAAAGCGGTATCCGGGACCGCCGCGACCATCGCCCATAGGACATCCGCCCTGAATCATGAAATCAGGAATAACCCGGTGAAAATTTAAATTGTTATAAAAACCTCGCTGCGCCAGATTGACGAAATTTCCCACAGTAACCGGCGTCTGCTCGGCAAAAAGCCGCAGCCTAATAGATCCCTTTTCCGTATCAATTACTGCCGTTATTTCTTCTTGCATACTTTTTCTCCTTTTTGTCACCTTAGTGAGCGCAAATTGATAAGTCAAGACAAAAACTTATCTTGCAATTAGACTGCTGATAAGCTAGTTGGAAAAAATTCACTTTGCTTACATTTTTTCGGATAAAAAGATTGGTTAATCAGGATAAGCAAACAAGGAGACGGCGTGAAAGAAAAAAATGATTCGCAAGATATTTTCGTCAGCGTCGTCATGGGCAGCGATTCAGACCTGCCGGTCATGTCTGAAGCTACAAAAATTCTCGAGGAGTTCGGCATTGGTTACGAGCTTATTATCACGTCGGCTCATCGTGCTCCGGCGCACACCGCCAAATTCGCCTCAGAAGCGAAACGCAGAGGCATTAAAATTATCATTGCTGGCGCGGGAGCGGCGGCGCATCTGGCCGGCGCTATTGCCTCGCACACGCCTTTGCCGGTAATCGGCGTGCCGATCGACGCGACATCGCTCAAAGGCATGGACGCGCTTCTGGCAACCGTGCAAATGCCCGGCGGGATTCCGGTGGCGACAATGGCCATCGGCAAAGCGGGCGCGAAAAACGCCGCTATTTTTGCCGCGCGTATGCTGGCCCTTTCCGACAAGAAATTGGCGACAAAACTAGATGATTATATAGAAAAAATGGCGAGGGACGTGGAAGCAAAGCAGAAAAAACTTTCATGGCCGAATTATGGAAATTTTCGCCTGAACGTTCGGAAGAGATAATTGCCCGCGCCGCCGCGCTGATTTCACGCGGCGGCGTTATTGCTTATCCGACAGAAACATTTTACGGCCTGGGCGCAAACGCAACCAACGAACAGGCCATCAGCAGGATTTTTGATATCAAGGGGCGCGCTTTCCATAATCACATTTCTGTAATTATAGCCGCGCAGGATGGTATTTACCCGCTTATTAAAAACTCCACTGACCTGGCCGATAAACTGATGAAATCTTTCTGGCCCGGGCCTTTGACTATTGTCTTCAATGCCGCGGAAAATGTATCTGCCCTGCTTACCGCCGGCAGCGGCAAAACCGGCATCAGGCTTTCCGGCCATCCCGTCGCGCGCTTAATCACCAGAGAATCCGGCCGCCCTCTTACCGCAACCAGTGCGAACCTTAGCGGCAAGCCGGAATGCGTCACCGCTGATGATGAAGTTATCGGACAAATAGGCGTGAAAAATTGACGCGGTTATCGATAGCGGCGTTACGCCGGGAAAAAATCCTTCCACGATAATTGACATAACCTGTCATCCCCCGAAAGTATTACGCGAAGGCGCAATAACCAGAAAGTCCCTGGCCGAGCTTCTCGGATAGTCGACAATTGTAATGTATTTTAAAGGAGACGCTCGGCGCCGATAATCGTCACCGTCGTTTTAATTACCCCCGAAGGCTCTCCGGTAAAAACAATCATAAAGGGAATTTGCCCGTTGGGCAAAATCTTGTCGTTCGAATTATTGCCGCCTTCCGGTCGCGCCAAAATTTTTGCCATTTCCTCGGCAGATAAAGTTGTCAATTCTTCTTCCGTCAAAATATTTCCGGCATAACTTGTCTGTTCGCCCAGCACAACGGAATTTTCGTCAATAATTGTTCCCTTGACCAATATCCGCGACATGGCGTAATCGGCCTGATTGACCGCTGTTCCTTCCATGACGCGGATTTCACCGATTTTGCTGTTATTGATGATTCTCTGGCTTATATTTTCCAGTTTCACCTGCGCGATGACCACTTCAGGACGCGCGGGCTCCGGGTCATTGATATATTTGTGCGCCATTTCAATGAAGCGGTCGCCCATTTGCGGGTAAAGAACAAAATACACGACGGCGGGGATTACTAAAATAACCAAAACAGACCAGATAAAAACTTTCCAGCCCTTGCCGCCGCTTTTCTTTGCCTGAGCTTTCTTTTGTTTTGTTATTACCGCCGCATCCGAAATATGTCCTGCCATCTCCTCACTGCCGCTTTCCATTTCAAATTTCTCTTTGCGGAAATTAGGCGCGGAAAATCTCTCGGCCTCGTTCGTTTTCCTCGCCGTTGGTTCCTTTTTGGCTTCCAAGACATTATCCAGAAAACGTATGACATCCTCATCAGGACCCGTGGGCGGGGAAGCCTCCAGAGTCAACTCGGTTTTCTGTTCAGCGTTTTGTTCGTCATCCGTAAAAGATGATTTGGCTTCCGGCGGATTTTTTTCGTAGCGGAAAGCGGTCAACGGATTATTTTGAAAGAAGACATGCCCACAGCGGCTGCAGCGCATCCATAACCCGTCTTCTAGAATGAGCGTATCATCAAAATAAAATTTTGTCCGGCATTGCCTGCATTGTATGACCATTTTTCCCCTCTCTATTATTGCTGTTTGATAACGTAAATGTCGGGTAAAAATCTGTAACGCTCGCCAAAATCAAGGCCGTAACCAACCAGGAAACCGTCATCCATCGTGAATCCCGCGTAGTCGGCTTCAAAAGGCACCTTCCTTCTTTTACGTTTGTCCAAAAGAACGCAGACCCTCAGGGAACGCGGGCTCCTTTCTTTAAGCCATTCCACGAGATATTTAAGCGTCAAGCCTGTATCCACGATATCTTCCACAATCAGCACATCGCGGCCTTTGATGGCAGTTTCAATATCTTTGGTCAGCACAACCTTCTGTGAACTTTCCGAACCGGAGCCGTAACTGGCGCAACGCACAAAATCAATTGTACAAGGAATGCTCAACGCCCTTATCAAATCGGCCATAAAGATAAACGCCCCCTTGAGAATTCCAATGACGATTAATTCACGGCCTGCGTAATCCTTTGATATCTGACGCGCCAGTTCCCGCACGCGCTTTTCTATATCCTCGTTTTTATAAAGTATTTCCTTTTGGTCGTCGCTCATCATAATAAATGCCTTACGCCCTATGCGAGATTAACCAATCTGATAGTTATCTGTCAATAGAAATCACGGTAATTTATTATAAATACTTATAAAATCTTCCAGATTTGACGAAACAAGCCCTTCGGCCAGAGCAATTTCCCGCGACGAACGAAAAACGGAAGAAAGGCTTAAAAATATACTGTTAAACTGCGAGATGGGGCGGCCAAGGCTTTCGTAATCAATATGACTTATCATATATCGCGAGCCGTCAAAGTAATATTTGCCCAACCTGTTTGTGTCAGGCGAGCGGAAAGGCCAATTTGTTTTCCAGCCAAAATAACGGCGGGCGATTTCTTTTAAATCATTATTTTGAAGGGCCTCCGGTTTTACCTCGGCACCGATTCTATCCGCCAACAGGCAAAAATACGTCTTGACCAGGTCGATATCCGTAATGCAAAGACCGTAAAGATACCAATCATCAATTATCTTTATCAGTATTTTGGCCTGCGCGTCGGGAATAAAGTAATGGCTGGGGCATAAATGCCCGGCGCACAGTTCACGGCCGTAAAAAGAAACATCGCGCAGGTCATTGCCGGAATTTTGCTGCGGGTGCAAAAGGCAACCTACTTTTTTCTCCTCTTCATCAAGAAAACCCAGATACTCGCAGCAATATATTTCATCATATCTTTTCCGGAAATCTTCCGTCCCGATTATCACACGCTTATAATCCTGCAAATCTTTTTTTGAGGAAACCATTTCCCGAAAAAGGCGCCTCCTAGCGCGGAGCCGTGAAACCAGCGATTCGCGCGAGCTGTCCGCATAATTGTACAGGCCGCAGCACGCGCCGCATGATTTATCGGCGCCCGGTTGGCATAATATTCTTAACCCGGAAATACCGGATTCGTTCACCATGCTGACACCTTATTAATCATTTTTTTCTGATTTTCTGCCGGATTGACAAACTGCTATTCAAAAACGATTGTTTTGGCGCCACAGACAAGAACCTTATTCTCCAGGTGCAGACGCAAAGCGCGCGCCAGCACGATTCTTTCCAGGTCTTTACCCTTCATTTGAATGTCCGCCACTTCATCGCGGTGGCTTATTTTGATGACATCCTGCGCGATGATCGGGCCTTCATCCAATTTTTCCGTGGCGTAATGGCCCGTGGCGCCGATGATTTTCACGCCCCGGTCATACGCCTGCTGATACGGATTGCCGCCGGCAAAAGCCGGCAGAAACGAGTGATGGATATTGATAACTTTGTAGGGATAACAGGCCATAAATTTGTTTGTCAGAATTTGCATGTAACGCGCCAGCACCACCAGGTCGATATTAAGATCCTGCAGGAGTTTTAATTCTTTTTCTTCCTGCGTATCCTTGTTATCTTTATCAATGGGATAATGATAAAATTTTATGCCGAATTGTTGCGCCAACTCGCGCGCGTCAGTATGGTTGCTGATGACTGCTTCTATTTTTGCATTGAACTCACCCATTTTCTGGCGCAAGATCAGGTCATGCAGACAATGCAGGTGACGCGAAACAAAAACAGCGATGCGCGGCACAAAATCACTGAAATATAGATCCCATTTCATATTCAGCTTTTCGGCCAGAGGCGCGAACGCGGCGGAAATTTCCTCCCTTTTAATGGCAAATCCGTTTAACTCCCATTCCACACGCATGAAAAAAGACTTATCATCTTTGGAAGTATGCTGAGCGGCATGCACTATATTTCCGTCATGCTGATAGATAAAGCTGGAAATCTGAGCAACGATTCCCTTGCTGTCGGGACAGGATATAAGCAATATCGCGTTTACATCGTTCATTTAGCTGTTTCTAATTCCCTGGCTATAAATTCGCGGGCAATATAAAAGGATTAGCGTTGCAGGTCAAGAATAAAAATGCTATGAAAAAACCCTTTTAAAACTGATTTATTATTTAAGAGCGCTAATGAAATTAATACAACAAATAAGTCTCGCCAACGGTCTGGTTCTGAGCATCTACGACTTGTCACGCCAGATAGCCGCTGATACATCCAGAGTGGAAATATTGGCAAAGACAGAAATATCACTGGAGAGAATGTACTTTGACAATGAAGACGATTACACGCAGGTAAAAATTATTTTCGGTGAAAAGATAATTTTTGAATACCGCAAAGAGCGCTCTTTTATTTCCGTGGAGAAGCAGAATGAAGTTCGTGACGAATTGATTGACACTTTTCATGGCAATTCGCTAAATTATATATCTTCCCCGAATTTCCCGAAACATCTGGCGCTCTCCAAGCTGCGCGATATTAAAAGCAATCCCTATAAATACGGAAAAATCCCCGAACAGGAAATATGACCTTCAGCCCACTTGATGATCTCCTGCCCGCAGCGGAAAAACCGAGCCGTTACCTGGGGATTGAAGTAAACGCGGCGCGCCGGGGAAAGAAATCTCTGAACTTTCTCCTGGCTTTTCCGGACGCCTATGAAGTAGGCATGTCCCACCTGGGACTGCAGATTCTTTATTCCGTTTTGAACAAACTGCCCGATGTACAAGCTGAAAGATGCTTTGCCCCCTGGCCGGACCGGGAAATACAGCTGCGTGAAAAAAATCTGCCTCTTACCTCACTGGAAACACAAACTCCCCTATCCAGATTTGATATCATCGGTTTTTCTCTCCAGTATGATCTTTCTTACACCAATGTCCTGAATATGCTTGCGCTGGGCCATGTGCCCTTTCTTCGGGACAAGCGCGGCGATTCACACCCCCTGGTCATTGCCGGCGGGCCTTGCTGCTTTAACCCGGCGCCTCTTGTCGATTTTATTGATGCGTTTGTTATCGGAGAGGGAGAGGAAATTGTCTCGGAAATCGTCATGGTCTTGCTCAGAGAAAAGCAACACAGCGCTTCGCGTCTTTCTTTGCTGACAAGATTGGCGGCCATTCCCGGCATTTATGTTCCCGCGGTTCATAAAAATAATCAAAGCATCAAAAAAAGGACCGTCTCTGATCTCAATCAGTGGAAGCATCCGGAAAAACCGGTGGTGCCGTTGATGCAGACAATTCACGACCGCATTGTTCTGGAAATTGCGCGCGGCTGCACCCGTGGCTGCCGCTTCTGCCAAGCGGGTATGATCTGGCGGCCTTATCGCGAAAGAGATTTATCGTTGCTGTTGGATATGGCCGAAAGAACGCTTTGGGCTACAGGATATGATGAACTCTCGCTGCTTTCCTTAAGTTCGGGAGACTACACAGTTCTGGAATCGCTGATCCAGCAATTAATGCGCAGACATTGCGCCGAACGCGTGGCTTTGGCCCTGCCTTCCCTGCGCGTCGAATCTCTTACCGAAACCATGATTGATGAAATTAAACGCATCCGCAAAACCAGTTTCACACTGGCGCCGGAAGCCGGAACGGATAAAATGCGCCGGATTATCAACAAGGGCAATTCTTCCGAAGACCTGCTTGACGCGGTTGACAAAATATTCAGCGCCGGCTGGAAATCGATAAAGCTTTATTTCATGATTGGACTCCCTGGCGAATCACAAGATGATCTTAAAGGCATTGTTGATTTGTGTCACGCGGCCATGCGTGCCGCCAAGAACCGCGGCCAGATAACCATCAGCCTTTCCACTTTCGTTCCCAAACCGCACACTCCTTTTCAGTGGGAAAAACAGATTTCCATGGAGGATACTTGCGCTAAACAGAATTTTATTCGCGAACAACTGAAAAGCCGCCGTTTCAGCGTTAAATGGCATGACGCACGGATGAGTTTTCTGGAAGGAATTTTTTCGCGCGGCGATGAAAAACTCGGAACGGTTCTGGAAAAAGCATTCGCCCTTGGCTGCCGCTTTGACGGCTGGAGTGAAATTTTTCGTTTCGATTTATGGCAGCAAGCACTGCAGGAAGCTGGGATTGCTATAACCCGCTATTTGGCGATGAGAGACCTGGACGCGCCGCTGCCCTGGGACAATATTGATTGCGGCATCAGCCGGGAATTTCTCCTGACAGAAAGACAAAAGGCGCATGATGCCTTGACTACGCCGGATTGCCGTCTGGATGCCTGCCAGCTTTGCGGCGCCTGTGATTTCACCATCACGAAAAATATTTTCTCCGCCACATCTGAAATACAGCCAGAATCAGCCAAAGACATAAAGGATATGGATAAGTCTTTGCTCCATGAGAAAATTTATCGTATTTCCTTTCGTAAGTTCGGCCTATCCCGGTTTTTATCACACCTGGAAATTTCTGCCGCATTTGTCCGCGCTTTACGCCGCAGCGGCCTGCCCCTGTCATACTCAGCGGGATTTCATCCCCATCCGAAAATTTCTTTCGCCACAGCCACCGCGGTGGGCATGGAAAGCCAAGAGGAATACGTTGATGTCGCCGCCGGAAATTATACGGATGATTTGACTTCCCTGATAAAAATCATCAACCTCGCCTTGCCGGCAGGAATAGAAATAACTTCCATTAAAGCTCTTGCGCCGGGGGTGAAATCGCTGGCACAATCGCTTTATGGCTTTATTTACGAAATCCATTTGCCGAAGGATATCGGCGACAATAGGTTAAACGCCGTCAAAACCAAAATAGATCAATTTATGAATTCAGCTTCATTCATTATTCCCAAACAGACCAGGGGGAAAGCTTCGGACAAAGATATCCGGCCTTTCGTAGAAAAAATTGTCTTAGATGAAGCGGAGAAAAAAATTGAAAGCCGCATTATTTTTTCCCAAACAGGAACAGCGCGGCCTTCCGATATTATCATTCATGTGCTGGGATTCACCGATGAAGAAGCGCGGCAAGCGCGGGTTGTCAAAACAAAAACTGTTTTAATTTAAAGATGACAATTCCTGCGGCATGGGCGGAAGAAAATCCTGATAGACAGACTCGCCCTTGCTTAGTTCCTCGTAGAGCATCGTAATCGTATTGACGTAAATTTCGCTGCGGTTATATTTAAATACCGCGCGCCGTTTTTTTTCGTCAGACGCGTTTTCCGACCATCCGGAGCTCTTGAGATAATGCGCCATGCTGGCCTGTGCGTCTTTCATATTAAAAGGACTGGCGATCCCGTCCCCGTCTCCATCAACACCGTAGCTGCGAAATGTCGAGGGAATAAACTGCGCCGGCCCCATGGCGCCGGCAAATGATCCCATGATGCTGAGCGGATCCATTTCCAGTTTCTGGGCGATCTGCGCCAGATGATAAAGCTCGCCCAGCGCCCACTGCGCCCTCCTTCTGGCGCGGCTAATGGTAGACTCATCATATAAAAGAGGATATTGCTCCGCGTATAATTCCTGAATACGGCGAAAATAATCCGGATCCAGCAAGAAGGCCAGATTAGTATATGCCGTAACCACGTTGTACGGCATCGGATAAGTGCCCAGCCTTGATTCCACAATCAAAATCGCAGTAATAATCTGCGGTGACGTTCCGAAACGTTTTTCCAACGAAGTTAAAAATTCCTGGTTTTCTCTCATGAAAGCCTTTCCGTTGTTGATTTGCCGCGGATCGATATTCATCACCGAAGGTCTTTCTGCGCTGCCACGCGGGCTGGAATAGAAAAGATTCTGAATGACAATATCCGGACGCAGCGTTACCCGGGAATCGTTGAGCATGCCCTGAACCAAAGTTCTGTCGAGCCCTTTTTCCACGAGGCGGTCTTCGATGAAGACGCGTGAAAAATCGTCCCACGCCCAGGCGGCCGCGCCGGAGAGGTGAAAAACGACCAAAAACATCAAACTGGCGATAGCTTTTTTCTTCTTCATCGTTTTTTTATTTTACACCGTCCCTCTTTCATAAGCAAGGCTATTTAAACTCTTCTCACATGATAAAAAATATACGCGCCGCCATCGCAAAATATCTTTCTCCTTGCCTTCTTTCAATTTTACCCACGGCCTCGTTTTTTCTTGTTTGCAACTTTCTTGCAAATAAAATCAAAATCCTGTATGAAGCGAAGCAGTTTTTCAGGGAGGAGAATGCATGAAAGCTTTAGTCACTTATTTTTCCGAAACGGGTAACACAAAAAAAGTCGCCAACGCCATTTACGAGGCCATTGATTTCGAAAAAGAAATCAAACCCGTCCAAGAAGTCAAAACAGCCAACGGCTATGACATCATCTTCTGCGGTTTCCCCGTGCACGCGCACAGTGTTCCGTCAAAAGTGGCAGATTTTATTAAACAAATGCCTGATGGCCAAAAAATAGCTTTCTTTTCCACGCACGGCTCACTGCGCGGCGGCCAGTTGCCACGACAGGCATTTGAACACGCGATCGGTTTGGCGATAAAAGCCAATGTTTTAGGACATTTCGGCACGCGCGGACAGGTAAATCAAAAAGTAATTGATATGCTTCTAAAAAGTCCTGAACACAAAGCGTGGGGTGAAGAAGCGCAAAGTGCTATCGGCCATCCCGACGAGCATGACTTAGCGGACACAAAAACCTTCGCCGAGGAAATGATTGCCAAAGCCAGAAAGTAATCAAAAAGCGGCCTTTCCCCCTCCGATAAACATTGAATTTGTTGATAAATTTTATTGACAAACAGAGATAAATTGTCTATAAGCACCAATCCTAATCCAAGGCGAAGGCATAAAGGTATAAATGATGTACGCGGTCATAAAAACAGGATCCAAACAGCATAAGGTAACTGAAGGAGAAATTTTCGCCGTCGAGAAACTCGACGGCGAAAAAGGAACCGAAGTAGTTTTTAACGAAGTTCTGATGATTTCCGGCGAAAGCGGAATTAAAATAGGAAAACCTTACGTGGAAGGCGCCAAAGTCTACGGTGAAATTATCGAACAAAAAAAAGGGCCGAAAATTCAGGTTTTCAAGAAAAAACGCCGTAAGGGTTTTCATAAGAAAACCGGACACCGTCAGGAATTAACCAGCATGAAAATAACGAGAATAGCGATATAGGGGCAGGCGGAGGACTAAATGGCACATAAAAAAGGTCAGGGAAGCTCCCGTAACGGAAGAGACAGCAATTCCCAGCGTCGGGGCGTTAAAGTTTTCGGCGGGCAAAAAATAAATGCCGGCTCTATAATTGTGCGACAGGTCGGCACAAAAATTCATCCGGGAAACAACGTCGGCATGGGCAAAGATTTCACCATTTTCTCACTGATCAACGGCGTGGTGAAATTTGAAAAACTGGACAAGACAAGAAAAAAGGTAAGCGTTTACGCTGCCTGATTTTATTTGACCATATTTATCACTTCCGAGGCGCTTTCCTGCAAAGCGCCTTTTTAATTTGCAAAGCGCTTTGCGTATGAAATTCGTTGATGAGGCAAAAATTTATATCAAGGCCGGTCACGGCGGCCGCGGCTGCGTCAGCTTCCGCCGGGAAAAATACGTTCCGCGCGGCGGTCCCAACGGCGGTGACGGCGGCAAAGGCGGCGATATTATTTTTCGCGCAACGGAAAAACATCGTACGCTTCTGGATTTTAAATATTGTCAGCATCATGTCGCAAAAAACGGCGGTCACGGCTCCGGCAATAACCGCACAGGCAAAAGCGCCGCTGACCTGGAAATCCCTGTTCCGGTAGGAACAATCATTAAAGACGCGTCCACATCGGAAGTGCTTGCTGATTTATCACAGGTAGGGCAGATGTATCTTGCCGCCCGCGGCGGCATTGGCGGCAAAGGCAATGCTCACTTCGCCACGGCCACGCATCAGACGCCCAAATTCGCCCAAGAAGGCATGGAGGGCGAAGAACGTTGGATTTTACTGGAGCTAAAACTCCTGGCTGACGTCGGCATCGTCGGATTTCCCAACGCCGGCAAATCAACATTCATTGCTCGCGTTTCCGCGGCCCGACCCAAAATCGCCGATTATCCTTTTACCACCCTCACGCCGCATCTGGGCGTCGTCCAGCATTCCCGCGATGTGAGCTTTGTCATCGCCGACATTCCAGGCCTCATCACCGGCGCGCATACCGGTATGGGTATGGGAATTAAATTTTTAAGGCACATAGAAAGAACTTCGGTTTTGCTGCACATCATTGACATCTCCGCCGGGGAACAAGCCGACGCCTGGGATAATTATAATATCATCAACAATGAGCTTGCCTGCTATGATGTTGCACTTATGGAAAGGCCGCAAATTGTCACGCTCAATAAAATTGACCTGCCGTTTGTCCGGGAAAAGGCAAAAAAAGAAGTTGCGCGATTTAAAAAAAAGGGAATAATATTGTATCCTTTTTCCGCGGCCACGGGAGAAGGAGTTGATAAAATAATCAATAAGCTGGCCGGCCTGATCGGTAAAAAGAAAAAATGAAGTCAGCCACGAAAAATATTCGCCAAGAAACAATCGCCCGCGCCAAAACAATCCTTATCAAAGTAGGATCCGCCGTGCTTACCGGCACCGACGGGCTTGATTTGAAGATTATCAATTCTCTCGTAAGGGAAATGACGGAACTAATCCGCAATGGACACACGATCGTCCTGGTCACATCAGGCGCGATTGTTTCCGGCAAACATCGCCTGGGCATGTCCGGCCCCCTGAAAAACATCCGCGAAAAACAGGCCGCCGCGGCCATCGGCCAGGGAAGACTTATGCGTGTTTATTCCAAGTCTTTTGAAAAAAGGGGCTTCTATGTGGCGCAACTTTTATTGACTCTTTCTGATCTCTCCGACCGCCAGAGATATCTGAATATCCGCAACACGCTTTCTACCTTGATTGAATGGCGCGTCACGCCGATAATCAATGAAAACGATTCCGTCGCCGTTGATGAAATAAAATTCGGCGATAACGACACCCTCGCCGCGATGATTGCCAACATGGTGGAAGCGGATTTATTCATTAATTTAACCAGCACCGATGGTCTCTATGACTGCAATCCCGCAAGCAGCCGCAAGGCCAACCTTATTTCCCTTGTTCGTGAATTCACCGAAGAAATTGAAAACGCCGCAACCTGCGAAACAAGTCCCATCGGCATGGGCGGCATGAAAAGTAAAGTAATGGCGGCTAAAAGTGTTACCGCGATGGGCATCCCCTGCGTTATCGCGCCGGGCAAAGCTCCCCGCGTCTTATCCAAAATTATTGCCGGACAAGAAATCGGAACGCTCTTTCTGCCCAAAAGCCATAAATTAAAAAGCAAAAAATATTGGATCGCTTTCACGCTACGGCCGCGGGGAAAACTCTTGATTGATGACGGCGCGAAAACAGCTCTTTGCGAAAAAGGCACAAGCCTGCTTCCTTCGGGCATTATCGACGTGGAAGGCGATTTTGTTTTGGGTGATCCTGTTAGCATGGTCGACCGGAAAGGAATTGTGCTGGCCAAAGGGCTGGTGAATTATTCCGCGGCGGAAATCCGTAAAATTAAGGGTTTAAAGACTTCACAGATCAGCCAGGTTTTAGGCCATAAAGACTACGATGAAGTAATTCATCGCGACAATCTGGCTATGGTCTACACGGACAAAAAAACAAAAATCAATTTGTAAATACGTTTGTAAAATTATATTCTTCCGTTGATTTTCCCCGCGGAATGCTTTAGAAATAAGCATCTTAAACAACAAAGGAGGTCATATGGGGGCGACACTGGTGCTTCTGGCAATAATTGCGGCCGTTATTCTTTTTCTCATCACTATTTATAATAAACTGATACAACTCAGAAATTACTACAAAAACGCTTACGCGCAAATAGATGTTCAGTTAAAAAGGCGTTATGATCTTATCCCCAATCTGGTGGAAAGCGCTAAGGGATATTTGAAGCATGAACGTGAAACATTGGAAGCGGTAATCAAGGCACGGAACGTGGCTTTTGACGCCAGCAAACTGGCGGCGGCTAATCCCGGCGAAGCCAAGGCGATGACCACACTGATGCAGGCCGAGGGAGCTTTGGGCAATATTCTGAGCAAGCTTCTCGCAGTTGTCGAATCATACCCGGATCTGAAAGCGAATCAGACAATCAGCCAGCTTATGGAAGAGCTGACTTCTACGGAAAATAAAATCGGTTTTGCCCGTCAGGCTTATAACGATTTTGTGGCGGAATACAACATTAATCGTGAAAAATTCCCTAACAATTTCGTGGCTGTTTTCTTTAATTTCGCGCCGGCGGAACTGCTGCAGTCCACGGAAGGCGCCCAGGAACGCGTTGCTCCCAAAGTAACTTTTTCCTGATTTCACGCCGCAGCCACAGATTGTCCACCGCCCCATGGCTGAAAACAGACCAACAAATTTTTTTTACAGGCAGGATCGCGCGCGCAGCAATATCCGCAGGCTTGTCATGCTTTTTATTCTGGCGGTGACGATTATTGTTGCCGCCATTTATTTCGCGCTGCGCCTGATTTACTATATTTATCTTTCCAGCAGCGTTTACCACACCAACTGGGAAACTTCCGCTTACTACGCGCAAAGAATGAGAGATTTCCCTTTCTTTGACGCACAATTATTTTTTCTCGTCGCGGGCTTCGTGACGCTTTTTATTTCTGTGGCCAGCCTGATAAAAATGAAACAGCTGGAGAAAGGCGGCGGCGCGATCGCGGAAATGCTGGGAGGAATATTGGTACCCAAAGGAAGCTCAGATCCCCTAG
>JBBIHZ010000013.1:5116-16780 GCA_037446735.1 Deltaproteobacteria bacterium | reverse complement strand
GAAATGGTAACGCTGCCGATCATCCACGATTTGTCAGACAGAAGCGGCGGAATGTTTTTGGGGTAGGGGCTAAGTGCCAGCGTGAAATTTTCCAGAAAAAGGCCGACGCCGAGCGCGGTGATGATTGCCGAAACGCGCGGCGCGGCGCGCAGCGGCTTATAAGCCATGCGCTCAATCAAAACGCCTAGGCAGGCCACGCCGAACATCGTCAGCATCAGCGTGGGCACAAAAGGAAGCTGCAGATAAACGGCGATAAGAAAACAGAAAAAAGCCCCGACCATGAACAAATCGCCGTGGGCGAAATTGATCATGGTCAAAATGCCGTAGACCATCGTGTAACCCAGCGCGATCAGCGCGTAGATGCTGCCCAGTTGCAGGGCGTTAAGAATCTGCTGGAGGATGTAGGTCATAAATTAGAAAAATAGATTCCTTATTATTCCCCCCTCTTTTTTTAAAGAGGGGTTAGGGGAGATTTTGTTAGTTTTTTTCGGTATTTTCTCCTTTTTTAATCACCTAAAGGTGACGCGAGGAGGGTTAAGGGGGAAGTAATAAGGGTACGATTTTTACCAAGCCGTCACGGTTTGGCGTTGGCAAACCAGGTAAATTTGCCGTCCGTTATTTTCAGGATAACGGCGCTTTTTATCGGGTCGCCCGAGCCTTCCTTAAACTGCATGGTGCCGGTCACGCCTTCATATTTCGGTATTTTTGCCAGGGTATCGCGCAGGGTCTGCCGGTCTCTGACGCCGGCGGTGCTGAGTGCCTGCCAGAGCAAGCCAAAGGAATCATAGGTGAGGGCGGCAACGTCATCAGGCGTCGCGCCGAAAGCCTTGGTGTAATTCTGGATGAACCTTTTGGTGACTTCGGTGGAAACATCCACGGCGTAATGCGTGCTGAAATAGAAACCATCGCAATCTTTACCGCAAAGTTTCAGGAGTTCTTCACTACCCCAGGAATCGCTCCCCAGGAAAGGCAACTTGATGCCCAGGCGCTTAGCCTGCTGAATCTGCAGAGGCACTTCACTGTAGTAGTTGGGTAGAAAGATGAACTGCGGCGCGGCTTTCTTGATTTTGGTCAGTTGCGAGGAAAAATCTTTGTCGTTGGTCGTGTAAGTTTCAAAGGCAACAACTTTTCCGCCGTTTTTTTCGAATACTTCTTTGAATATTTCGGCGATGCCTTTGTTGTATTCCGAGGCCACATCATATAAAACAGCCGCCCTGTTTAGCTTTAGATTGTTCAGCGCGAATTTGGCCAGCACCTGCCCCTGGAAGGGATCGATAAAACAGGAGCGGAAAACGTAACTTTTGGGAGCGCCGGTTTTGGAATCCAACGTGGTTTTGGGCGCGGTGGACCAGGGTGTGATTAAAACAACTTTGTTCGTTTCGGCAATTTCCGATGCGGGTATCGCGTAGCGGCTGGCGTTGGGGCCGACAATGGCGATTACTTTTTTCTGGGTGATGAGCTTCTGCGCGGCGGAAACCGACTGATCGGCTTTTCCCGCGTTATCCTCCACGATCAATTCCACCGTGTATTTCTTATCGCCAAACTGAAAACCGCCGGCCGTGTTTATTTCCTTCACGGCCATTTCCGCGGCGTTTTTACATGATGTTCCAACGGCGGGCATGTCGCCGGTTAATTCGGCAATCAGGCCGATTCTGATTTTGGTGGCGTCATCCGAGCCGCATCCGGATAAGAGAAAAAACATTATCGATAAAAACGAAAATAAGGCGGTCGATTTCTTCATGGGATGTCTCCTTATATGCCTGACAAATTGCCGATATTTATAAGTGAAGGCCACAGCCGTGTCAATGAAAATTATATGACAAAAAGCGCCATGCGCAATGTTAAATTATGATGCAAATAATCAAAATTTCTTGAGAGATGTGAAGGCTCATGTTAATAAATATCCATTCTAAAAATTTGGGTATTTGTTTTGAAAATTGCTTCATACAACGTGAATTCCATCCGCTCCCGCCTGCACATCGTCATTCCTTGGCTGGGAAAAAACAAGCCTGACTATTTCTGTATGCAGGAGACAAAAGTTGAAGACGCCAAATTTCCTTCAGTGGAATTTGAGTCAGTGGGGTATCAGGTTTTTTTTAAGGGGAATAAACAGTACAACGGTGTAGCTATTGCGGCTAAACAAAAACCCGCAAAAGTTACTTTTGGTCTGGCGGGAGAACCGTCAGATGCCGACCGTCTGGCTGTCGCGCATTTTGCTGATGTCGTTATTTTAAACGCGTATGTTCCGCAGGGGCAGGATGTAGAAAGGCCGCAATTTGCCTATAAACTTGAGTGGCTTAAAAGACTGAAAAAATATTTGCAAAAAAATTTTGATCCTGAGCAAAAATTGATTCTTTGCGGCGATTTTAATGTTGCCCCTAAAGATATCGATGTGCATGACCCAAAAAGAATACTGGGCCATGTGTCTTTTAATCCGCAGATTTGGAAGCTCTATGAAGAATTACTATCTTGGGGATTGGTGGATGTTTTCCGCCTGCATCATCCGGATGAGCCGGGGCAATACACTTTTTTTGATTACCGTGTTCGCGACTCGGTGAGCCGCAACATGGGCTGGCGCGTGGATCATATTTTGGCAACAAAACCGCTGGCGCAAAAATCCAAGAGCTGCGTGATTGATTTGCCGACCAGAACTGTCGACAAAGCTTCAGACCATGCGGTTATTTACGCGCAGTGGTGAGGAAAATAATAATGTTCAGTGAGGCTGAAATTAAAAGCATCAACGATGATATTGCCAGGCGTTTCGCGGTAATCGAAAGCCGTCTGAAGGATTGTTCCAGTATAATTGCTTTTTTTGAGACACTGCTGGAGGGAGCGGAACAACAGTTTAAAATTCCTTTTGTCTGGCTGAGTTTGATAAATGAGGAAAAGAATAATTCGTTAATCGCACAAGTCAAGGCTTCGCCAAAATTAAGAGAAAAACTTAATCTGGTTGAAAGAAATTTATGGGAAAATCTCGTTGCGCAAAGCGCCAAGCCGCTTTTGGTTAACAGCGGGCTGAAACCATACTTTATATTATTCCCAGACGGGAAAAAATACTTCATCAAATCGATGGCGATTGTGCCGTTGCAGATAAACGGCGATGTAACCGGATGCTGGATAAACGCCGATGCTTTTTCAGAACGTTATCGGCCGGAGATGCACACGGATATTCTGCAGAAGTTTGCTGAATTTATCAGCCGGCGGTTATCGGAACTTTCCTGATTAATAAAAAGGTAAAAACCCCGCCAGAACTGCACGGGGTTTTTAAGGATATAGATAGAAGGAGAGGGGTTAGTTTATTAAAGTTTTCAAAGCGTCAACTACCGGGCCGGTGAAAAGGGCGACCAGCACTGCATAGAGGGCAAACGATCCGATGGCTTCGCTGAGATACAAGCCCGTATATTTTCTCTTGAGAGAAACAATAATCAAACCGCCGATGATCAGGCAGCCCAGGTGAAAGAACGGGAAAGCGCCGTTGCCGGTGACCGCGTATTGAGCGTAGCTAAAAGACGCAGTGGCGAAAATTACAAAAGCCGCTAAAAAAGTGGTTTGCATCATTTTTTTCATAACCTCTCGACCTCCTTTTCCTGTCTTTTCCTTCTTAATTCTCTTTTATACTTTATGTATGGAAAAAGCATGCCAAAGTTAACGCCAGTCAGTAAATATTTGTAATATGCTGATTATATTGAATTAATCGCTATATTATTAACCGAGATCGGCTAAATGCTGTCAATAAATCGTTTAATGAAACATTAAATGAGGTGGAGATATAGAAAGAAACATTTAACCGTAATTCTTGGCCGAATTTTCTTTTTTCAGTGTCAGGATAATCACGCAGGTAAACGCCAGGATGGCGGTATTGATCAGCCAGAGGTATTTGTAAGAGCCGAAGGTGTCGTAAATGATGCCTCCCAGTATCGGTCCCAGGCTGCCGATGAAACCCACAAAAAAAGTCAGTAGACCGTAAATCGAGCCGAGAACATGTCGTCCGAAGCGGTCGACGGTCAGTATCGGCAATATCGGGGCAAGGCATCCATAACCGAAACCATAGATGACGGCGAACAGGTAGAGACGGCCGACGCTGTCGGCGTAATTAAGAATAATCATGCCGGCCAGCAGAAAACATATCCCTAAAAAATAGGCGTATTTGGGATCGCGCAGGCGATCGGAAAACCAGCCGAAAAAAAATTGGCCGATAAAACCGGTAATGCTTACAGCCGCCAGAGAGCTTGCCGCTGCCACGCTGTCAATTTTATTGCCTACGGCAAAAGCCACCTGATGCACAAAGACGGACATAATCACCATGACAATCAGGCTCTGGCTGAGGGCGATAGTCCAGAAGCGGGAATCGGCAAAAAGGTTTTTGAGCGCTATTTTAGATACAATCGGCGCGGCGCATTCCTGGCCGCCGATTAAAATTTTGTCGCCGTCGGGCAGAAGTCCGTAATCTTCCGGCCGCGTTTTGCGCATCAGAAGCTGAGCAACGGCGACACCCACGGTAAGAATAATCATTCCCAGAATGAACATGCCTACGCGCCAGCTGAAATATTTTCCCAAAAATCCCGCAAGCGGTGTCAGTGTCATCGTGCCAAAACTGATGCCCATGGTGGCGGCGCCCAAAGCGACACCGCGCATTTTGATAAACCATTTGCCTACCGAAGAACTGCAGATAACCACGCCCATGCCGGTGGCGCCCATGCCCACGAGCAGTCCGTAAGTCAGATAAAGAGAGACGGGCGAGTTGACAAATCCGGTCAGCATGAATCCAGCGGCGGCGCAAAGAGCGCCAGCGGTCATGATCCAGCGCGGCGCGACGCGATCAAGCATGTGGCCGACAAAAATCGCGCCGATGGAATAGACAAGCATGTTTATCGTCGCGGCCAGAGATATGACCGAGCGCGACCAGCCGTGTTCCAGATAAAGAGGTTTGACAAAAATGCCAAAACAATAGCGGGCGCCGTAGTTTACCGCCATAACCAGGAAAGCGCCCGCTACAATATACCAACCCCAGAATATATCGTCTTTTTTCCGCATATTAAGCAAGGTGCGCTTCCTTTACCATTAAATTTGTTTGTGGTAAAACAAAATTCACATGCGCGCAAAATACATTCATCAAGGAAAATCATTTAAAGACAGGCGGCAGTTCGCTCGGCGTAAAACATCCAAGAGGCAAACACTGGCGCGGATGAAACCCGAGATCGCGCCGGCGCTCAAAGGCGTGCTGGCCGGTATCGGCAGGCCGCAGGAGGCGCCTTTTGTGCCGGACGATTTTCAATTACGCGCGCTTGAACAAATCAAAAAAAATGATTGTCTGGTCATCGCGCCTACTGGCTCGGGCAAAACCTGGATAGCGCGCGAAGCGATAGTTTCGACAATTGAAAAAGGCGGGCGCGCCTGGTATGCCTCGCCGCTCAAGGCTCTTTCCAATTCCAAATGGCTGGAGTTCGGCCTGCATTTTAACACGCAGAACGTCGGCATTATTACCGGCGATACCAAGGAAAACACCGAAGCGCCGATTATTGTCGGCACGACGGAAATATTGCGCAATCAGCTTTACGACGCGATGCATCAGGGGCTGGATCTGAATTTTGATCTGGTCATCCTGGATGAAGCGCATTTTTTGGGCGATACCGACCGGGGAGTGGTCTGGGAAGAGATCATGATTTACCTGCCGGCGCGGGTGAACCTTTTGCTCTTGTCCGCAACCATCGGCAACGGCGAGGAAATCGCCGGCTGGCTCGAGGAAATCCGCGGCAAAAAGTGCGCGGTGGTACGGGAAGAAAAACGCCCCGTGCCTTTATATCCGTTATTTCTGCATCCCAGCGGCTGCATTTTTCCTTTTCTGGAAGGAGAAGGTAAAAGGGTGACGCCCGCGGTTGTTGAGTTTTTCAAAGATAACAAATCAACGCGGCGTGCCGGACGAAGCATGCCCGACTACGCGGGAATAATCCGCGTGTTGGAAGGATTTAATCTGCTTCCGGCGATTTTCTTTTTGAAATCTCGCGCGGAGTGTGATACCGCGCTCAACTGCCGTAAATCACTCACGCCGCTTAATAATCATGAAAAGCTCAATGGTGATTTAACGGAGATGCTTTACCGTTTTCCTTATCTGGAAAAACACCGCCAATATAAAGCTTTGAAATCAGCCGGAATCGCCGCGCATCACGGCGGTCAACTGCCCGCATGGAAACTGCTGGTGGAGGAAATGATGAGCAGAGGTAATCTGCGCGTGATCTTCGCCACATCGACAATTGCCGCCGGCGTTAATTTCCCGGCGCGCACTATCGTGCTTTTTAATTCCGATTTATTCAACGGGCATGATTTTTCTCCGCTAACCGCGACGGAATTCAGACAGATGACGGGCCGCGCGGGCAGGCGCGGCCAGGATAAAATCGGCTTTATGCTCACGGTCGCCGGCAAGTTCATGGATCTGGCACATATCAAGCGCATGCTTTTTTCCGCGCCGGAAGATATCGAAAGCCGGATAAAAAATGATTTTGCCATGGTATTGAATCTGCTTTTGTCACAGACGCCTGATGATGTAAGGAATATTTTTGAAAAATCATTCGCGGCCTATCAGCAGGACCGGCGCAAAGACGCCTCTGCCTCGGCGTCAAAATTATGGCATGATTTTTTACGGCATCTGCGCTTTCTCAAGCAGGAAGGATTTGTTGATGATGCGGGGAGGCTGACAGAGGACGGGCATTGGGCGACGCGTCTGCGTCTTGATTATCCGCTCCTGGTCGCGCAGTGTCTGAGGGACAATGTTTTTCCGCAGGACGATGAAAAAATGCTGGCCGCTGTTGTGGCGGTATTTGCCTATGACCGCGATGATGAAATCAATATAGTGATTAAGGATATGCCGCCGCGTCTGCATTCATCGTTGCGTAAAATTAATCTGGCGCTTAAGCCGCTGATACAACGGCTGCGGACAGCCGGTTTTGCGACGGCAAAGTTTTATCCCGCGCCGGGTGTGGCCATGCATTTCTGGGCACAAGGGCGGGCCTGGGATGATGTGATAAAGTTGACGGGCATTGCCGAAGGAGATATGGCCACGCTGGTTTTGCGCACGGCCGATAATTTGCGTCAAATTTCATCGCTTAAGGACACGCATCCGGTAATCGCCGCCTGCGCGCAAAAAGCCAGGGAATTAATATTGAGGGAACCGGTGTTGTTTCTCTAAATTTGTGGTTAACTGGATTACCTGGTCAAGCCAGGTAATGACAGTATTGAAGAGATAGGATAATAAATTAAATTGTCATTGCCCGGTTTAGCCGGGCAATCCAGAAATATGAAAATGGCAAATACTTATTACGTATATATCTTGGCTAGTAAACGCAACGGGACATTAGATAGGTGTTACCAATGATTTGGAAAGACGCATTTATGAGCATAAGAAAAACCTAAGTAAAGGGTTTACTAAAAAGTATAGTATCCATAACCTTGTTTTTTATGAAGATGTTAATGACATCCACTCGGCGCTGCAAAGAGAAAAACAGCTAAAGAGATGGAGCAGGCAATGGAAGATGGAATTCATTGAAAGGTTTAATCCAGAGTGGAATGATCTTGCCATGGACTGGTATTCAGAAGCTGAACGCTGAATTGGATCCTAATGGATTACCCGGTCGCGCCGGGTAATGACTTGTTGATAGATAGTAGTATCTGTCATTGCCCGGTTTAACCGGGCAATGACAGAAAAAAGTTATAATTATGCAAAAATTCTTGATGAAAACTGATTTTGTGCCGAGCGGTGACCAGCCCAAGGCAATCCATCAGCTGTCGGCAGGATTGAAAGAGGGTAAAGAGCATCAGGTGCTTCTGGGTGTTACCGGATCGGGCAAGACATTTACCATTGCCCATGTCATAGAGCGGGCGCAGCGCCCCGTGCTGATTATTGCGCACAACAAAACTCTGGCCGCGCAACTCTACGAAGAATTCAAAAGTCTTTTTCCGGACAACGCCGTGGAATATTTTGTCAGCTATTATGATTACTATCAGCCCGAAGCGTATCTGCCGGCAACCGACACCTATATCGAAAAGGATTCCGCTATCAATGAGGAAATTGACAAGCTAAGACATGCCGCGACGTACGCGCTTTTAACGCGCCGCGATGTCATCATCGTCGCCAGTGTTTCCTGTATTTACGGTTTGGGCTCGCCCGAGGCCTACATGGAAATGCTTATTCAACTGGAAGAGGGTATGGAATATCCGCGTGAAGAAATGCTCAAAAGACTGGTGGAAATTCAGTATGAAAGAAATGATGTCGATTTCCACCGCGGCACGTTTCGGGTGCGCGGTGATGTGGTGGAAATATTTCCCGCCTACGAAGGCGAGCAGGCGCTGCGCGTGGAATTTTTCGGCGATACTGTTGAATCAATCAATATTATCGATCCTCTGCGCGGCAAAAAACTGGGCACGCTTTCGAAAACCGCCATTTATCCGGGCAGTCATTATGTCACCACGCGCGAGAACCTGGACAGAGCCATTACCAATATCCGCGCCGAACTTGAGCAAGCATTGGCGGAACTTAAAGCGCAAAATAAATTATTGGAGCATCAGCGGCTCGAACAGCGCACAAACTACGATTTGGAAATGATGCAGGAGATGGGTTATTGCCAGGGTATTGAGAATTATTCCCGTCATCTGACGGGGCGTAAGCCTGGCGAGCCGCCGCCCACGCTAATGGAATATCTGCCCGCCGACGCGCTGATTATAATTGATGAAAGCCATGCCACGTTGCCGCAACTGGCGGGCATGTTTCGCGGCGACCGTTCGCGCAAGGAAACTCTTATGAAATATGGTTTTCGCCTGCCTTCCGCACTGGATAACCGTCCGCTTACTTTTGAGGAATACGAAACACTGCCTAATCAGCGGATATATGTTTCTGCCACTCCCGCCCAGTATGAAATGCAGAAAGCGCGCGGCGTGCGCGTCGAACAGATTATCCGGCCGACGGGTTTGATGGATCCGGAAGTGGAAGTAAAGCCGGCACGTTATCAGGTGGATGATTTGCTGGAGGAAATCCGCCAACGCGTTGAAAAAAAAAGAGCGCGTGCTTGTAACGACTTTGACTAAACGCATGGCGGAAAATCTGACCGATTATTACGGGGGCATGGGTATCCGCGTGCGTTACCTTCATTCGGATATTCAAACGCTGGAGCGCGTGGGCATTATCCGCGATTTGCGCCTGGGTGAATTCGACGTGCTTGTCGGAGTTAACCTTCTGCGTGAAGGATTGGATATTCCCGAGGTGTCGCTGGTGGCGATCCTGGACGCGGACAAGGAAGGCTTCCTGCGCTCCGAGCGCTCATTAATTCAGACCAGTGGGCGCGCCGCGCGCAATATCAACGGCAAAGTAATCATGTATGCCGACAAAAAAACCAAGTCCATTCAGGCCTGCCTTGACGAGACGAAACGCCGCCGTTCCATACAGGAAAAATTCAACAGAGATAACAATATCACCCCGGAGTCAATTGTGAAGTCTATCAGCAATGTCCTTAGCTCAATTTACGAGGCGGATTACCTAACTGTGCCTGTGGATAAAAAGGCAAAAATCGAGATGACCGAGGAAGAGGATATCGAGGCGCTGATCAAAAAACTTACCACGGAGATGAAACAAGCGGCGAAAAATCTGGAATTTGAAAAAGCCGCCGACCTGCGTGACCAGATAAAGGACTTGAACAGCATACTTTTGCAAATGGGCTAGGAATGTTATCACAAGTCCAATTTGCCGTAATTAAACCGGTTTTTTATTTATTCAATATTGACTTGACATAAAAAACAGAAAGTTCTTATACTCCGCCGCAATATGGTTATTAAAAATAATAAAAAAATAATTAAGAAACGGAGGGAATGGGTATGGCAGAAGCAAAGGGATTGGATAAACCGGTAAAGTTAAAAGCGGACTTAGCGGAATTTTTGGGGGCCAGCTCGCTTCCTCGCACCGAGATAACCAAGAAGCTTTGGGATTACATTAAAGCAAAAGGGCTGCAGACAAAAACACAAAACGGCAAACCGGAAAACGCGGGTAAATTTATCGTTGCCGACGCGAAACTGATTAAGATATTCAAGAATACTAAGGTCACCAGCAAGACCGGCAAGTTGACCGATTTAAGCAATCTGAAAGAGGGCGAAACGATCGATATGATGCAGATGGCGAGTGTTGTAAGTGCGAATATCGAATAGATATAAGTATTCACAGGTTATTCCCACGTAAAGGCAGGCATAAAGACCTGCCTTTTTTTATTTAAAATATCTTGCGTTTTTTCGTGCATTACGTATTGAATGCTAATATAAATTGGCGGCCAAATCTATTATTCATATACTTACAAAAACGAGACGGGATTCAGCAAATTTGGTTGTTTGGATAAATTATGTCGACAGCCGTTAAAATTGTTGTAGGGAAAACAACTTTATCAGGCGAACTGTTCGATACCCTCTGCGCCCAAACCATCATCAAGTCTTTGCCCATCAAGGCGCGTCCCGACTTATGGGGCGACGAATTCTATTTTGGGATTCCCATGGACATGCCATCCGATGACACAGCAACAAAAAAAGTAAAAATAGGCGACATCGGTTATTGGCCGCCGGGCAAGGCGCTGGCCATATTTTTCGGTCCCACGCCAATGAGTGCCGGTTTTGATCCTGTTCCCGCCGGCGAAGTAAATATAGTGGGAAAAATTCTTGATGATGCGGCCGTGCTGAGGCATGAAAAAGATGCGGACAATATCAGGATTGAATCAGCATAGAAGTTAAATCGTTCTCAACAGCGTGTAAATATATTTAACAAAAAGCATTTAACAAAAAATAAGGAGAACGAGCTATGAAAATCACCGAAATCGAACTTTACCACGTTCATATCCCCCTTAAACACACCTTTTGGCCGACTTGGATACCCGGCTATCCGCAGACGCATAACCGCTTCACGCTGATACGATTGATTACTAACGAAGGCATTGAAGGCTGGTCTGCCGGCACCGCCATGGGAGAAGAGAGGCAGGGTCTGGGCGACCTTTTGGGCGGATACATCATCGGCGCCGATCCGCTGGATATCGACCGCATGCAAAACCTGCTTAAGCAGGCAGGTTTTTTGGGATGGCTCAACTACTGGATAGAACCAGCCTGCTGGGACATTGTGGGAAAAGCCAATGGCAAACCGGTCTACGAACTGTTGGGCGGTGAAGCAAGGCCCATCAAGGCGTACTGCTCGTTCGGTGAATTGCATGAAGCGGTAAAGCGCGTGGAAGAACTTTTGGCGATGAAAGAACGCGGGTTTAAGACCTTCAAGCTGCGGGCGAAAGCCATAGAGTTTAAAGATGATGTCCGGCTCATCTCTCAAGTCAGAAAAGGCGTGGGTGACGATCCTGTAATCGGTGTGGACGCAAATCAGGGCTGGCTGACTTCCATTATCGACCGTGTGCCCGCCTGGGATCTCAAGCGCGCTACGGATTTCGCAAAGGCTTGCGCGGATAATAAAAGTGAATGGATCGAGGAGCCATTGGATTGGCATGATTACGACGGGCTGGCCGCGCTCAAGAAAGTATCGCCGGTTAAAATATCCGGCGCGGAACTCAACCACGGTTGGGACGAGATAAAGATTATGTTCGAAAAAGACTGTTTCCATGTTTACCAGCCGGACGCCACTTTTGCCGGAGGCATCGCTCA
>JBBIHZ010000013.1:0-5098 GCA_037446735.1 Deltaproteobacteria bacterium | reverse complement strand
GGTAATCGACGCCTGCCATCAGCACAAACGGGAATATTCCCCGCACACCTGGACCAACGGCATCGGTTTTTATGTTAACTGGAATCTGGTGCTTGCCGATAAAGGCAACTCCCATCCGCTGGAATATCCGTTGGAAGAGCCATCCTGGGTGCCGGAGTTCCGTGAAGGAATAATCGACCCGATCATTCCCGATAAAAGCGCCATGCTCAAACCGTTCACACGCCCGGGGCTGGGATTTGAGATAAATAAAAAATTGCTTAAAAAATACGGTAAACGATTTTACTGCCAGACAGAAAAAGGCCTGGCCTTTAAAGTCATCCGCGAGAAAGGACTGAAAGCTGCGCTCGAATTGAAGAAAAGAAAAGGTCAGGGTCAAACTCAGAATTGAATTATTATAAAAGTCAAAAATAGTCCGCTAAGGAAACGGATGGATAAGGAGGCTTGGAAGATGAATGAGAAAAAATATTTCTGACAGCTATGATGCGATTATTGTCGGTTGTGGAATTGCCGGTGCGGCCTGTGGCGCGCTCCTGTCGGCGATGGAGCAAAAGAAAGTTCTTATTCTTGAGAAGGCGCCGCAGATCGGCGGCAGAGCGACATCATTTCGCGGCGAAGCTGTCACGGACGCCGCAAAGTTTCGCAAGACAATGGCCGTGTGCGCTCATTCCTGGGTAAGCGACAGAACGAGCCCCGGCCTGGAAACCCTGATAAAAAAGAAAATGCTTAAAGGCTATGTTCTGGAAGCGGACGGCCGCGGCGCCTGGTTTACCAACCGGGGCCGTGTAAGTCAGGCACTGGCTCTTTTTAATAAGGCATCAATTTTTTATCCGAACGAAGGTTTTGTCTGGTATGATCATGAGTGGAAACCGCACATAATCGGGCGGAGAAACAAATACGGCTGGATGAGTGATGAAGATTACGCGGAGATGGTAAAAGTTCATATACGCAAGCTCCAGTTGCGAACAATAGCCGACGCGGAAAAATTAGACCATGTAACCCTCAAAGACTGGGTGGAAGGCATAACCTCAAATGAACTGGCGCAGGAGTTCCACTATGCCATGGGAACTTTTCAGACAATAATCAATGACCCGGCGCTCAACTCCGCCGGAGAAAATCTGAAAGTGTTTCTGCAGGTGCAGGAAACAGGCGTGCATATCACGAATGGTTCCTGGGCCTTTGCGGGTTCACCGGGTCATCGTTTTATCAGCGAAGGATTTGCCACCGCCGCCCAGGACAACGGAGCGGACGTTGTGACTAACGCCGCGGTCAAAGAAATCATCATTAAAAACGGAAAGGCAAGCGGCGTAATGGCCAAAATTGGCGGCAAAGTGCTGGAAATCAAGGCGCCCGTTGTAATTTGCACTTTACCGCCCAAGGCATTATTGAAACTTATTCCGGAAAATTTACTTTCGCCGGAATTTGTCAGGTTGACCAAAAAAACAATTCATACTTCGATGGTCGCGGCCCAGATTGGCATGAATAAGCCACTGCACGAATTTTGCGGGATCAAAGTTGACCCACGTTCTTTTTATCATACGTCCATGTTGATTCCTGAAAGTGAAGGTCTTTTCCGGGGGAATGTGCCGCTGGATATTATCGCCATGTCGGCAATCGCGCCCACTAGCGCGCCGGAAGGCAAGCACCTGATGGGTATGGCCAGCAGCATTCTGGCTGACGAAGCGCATGACAAAAAGAAGGTCAATGTCGTGATTGACCGGATGCTTAAGTTTATGGATACGACATTCAAAGGATGGCGGAAATCAGTAGAGTGGATGCTATTTACCGTGGGCGATACCTGCATCCTTTGGCGGCATCCGGAAGATGAATGGGTTGACGTGAAATGCGCCACAATCGATGGTTTATATTTTGCAGGTGATACTTACGGAAAGCGTGTGAATGAAGGTGGTGTCGAAGGGGCGGTACACTCCGCTTTTATTTGCGCGGGCGCTGTAGGTGGCAAAGACTATCTGCAATATTTGCCTCCTGTTTTTCGTTAAATCGTGTTATGAAAGCTTTACTCAATTCTCTGCGTGTCGCCCCTGGTTAGCTCTTTGGGCGGCAGTGGCAACATTGGTCTTGGCTGTTCCCATCATTGCCGCGGGGCTACTCAGCCGCACGGGCAATCTCGCGTTTACGCTTTCCAAGCTGTGGGCGTACAGCATGCTGGCGGTTTCTTTTGTACGCGTGGAAATAAAAAATAAAGAAAAGATTCAGAAGGGGACATCATATATCATCATTTCCAATCACCAGTCGCATTTTGACATTCTGGCGCTGGTGACCACGCTGGGAGTACAGTACCGCTGGTTCATCAAAAGGGAGGTGCTCATGTTGCCGCTCTTTGGTTATGGTCTGTACGCTTCCCGGAATATTTTTATCGACCGCTCCGATACCGCCAGGGCGATAGAAAACATCAACAAAGGTATCAGGCGCCTGCCCAAAGGTGTAAGCGTCATGGTCTTTGCCGAAGGAACCAGATCGCCGGATGGTCGGATTCATGAATTTAAAAAAGGCGGCTTCATGGTTGCCGTGGCGCATAAAATGCCCATTCTGCCCGTTACCGTCAAAGGTAGCAGGCAAGTCATGCCCAAGGGCAGTCTTGTTTTCCACCCGGGAAAGATTCAAGTCATAATCGGCGATCCGATTGATACCTGCAGTTATACGGAAGATGAAGTTGATAAACTTATCGTTAAAACGCGGCGCTTGATAATGGGAAATTTTGAGCCAGGAAAATGATCATGGATTATTTTACTTCACGAGAAGGACCATAATAGTCCTCCTGTTGATTTCAAATAGAAGACAGTGATAAGAAATCAAGCGCAAAAAAGCGTCAGCTTCGGATATGAGTAAGTTCCGGGAAAAAATGCAGCAAAGAAACATTTAATAAAAAGATTAATATATTTGTAGGTAAGGCAATTAATCTGAAAATAAAATTACTTAAATATTCATTGACATTATAAGAACAGTAAAGTAAGTTGCCATCATATCGGGTATCTCACCATGCTATTATTAGTCGGTGCGGTACATTAAAGTTGAGTTAAGACAATTTGAAGTGCAAGGTGGCCACCATGCTCTTTAAAAGCTAGGTGGCTTTTTTTATATCTGTCATGTTGGTAATTCGACTTTGGGTAAATTTGCAAGAAAGGAGGATACTAATTATGTCAGAAGGTAAAGTAAAATGGTTTAACGAGGCTAAAGGTTTTGGATTTATCGAGAAGAATGACGGCGGGGACATTTTCGTCCACTTCAGCGCTATTCAGTCCAGCGGTTTCAAGACTTTGACCGAAGGCCAGACTGTAAGATTTGATGTTGTTCAGGGTAAAAAAGGCCCTGCAGCGGAAAACGTGATTATCTGCTAAGCAAAAATCTTGTCAGAAAATGGGCGTTCCATGACGATATTTTTAGTTGTGGGGCGCCTTTTTTGCTTTTAAGATTTTATATTTATTTTTCCGCTCTTTGTTCCCGATAAGCTTTTTTTCAACAAATAATTACAGGCTCAAGTATAATAAAGATATTAGTCAATAAAAACAGCACATTATGCCGGTCAATATTTTCTTGACAGGTAAAACTGACCGCTTTATTCTCTATGACCAGGATATACTGTGTCCTGCTCGGAATGATGCTCTTTGAATGCTTGTTGGAGTTATCGGATAGAAGGAAGTCAGTATAAAGAGCAGCATCTGAGAAACAGGGCTTTTTTACTAAACAATCAAGGAGGGGTTAGATGAAAAAAGTTTTTGCTGTTTTATTGTTATTGATCGGTTGTGCCGTATTCGCCTACGCTGCGGAAATTGGTAAAGATGGAACCTTTGTCGCTTATGATGACGGTACGGTTCTGGATAAGAAAACAGGCCTGATGTGGGCGGCCAAAGATAACGGAAAAGACATAAACTACGCTGAAGCAAAAAAATATTGCGAAAGCTATAAAGGCGGCGGATATTCAGGCTGGCGTATGCCGACGCAGAGCGAACTGCGGGCATTAGGCGGCGGATATAAATTTTTTAAAACCGCCTGTGGATATGAAGCATACCTGACAAACTTGATCGGTGTATCATGTGTTTTTGTTTGGGCTGCGGAAACCTTCGGCAACGAAGCCGGCAGTTTCTATTTCGGCCCGGATGGCGGACAGGAGTTCATGGTTAAGCAGAGCACGACGAAAAACTATCGGGCGCTTCCGGTAAGGAACAAATAAATTATCAGGCACAAATCACAAAAAAGGCGCTGAGCATAAATTCATGTTCAGCGCCTTTTTTATCAGGGTTATATAAATCATTTACCTGCGCAGATATTTAAAACTTGGGCCTGGCCTGCCGACAAAGCAGGAGCGGTTGAAGTCATACTTCTTGATAATGGCCAGCGCCTGCCGGGCTTCAGCTTCTTTATTGCCGAAGCTGAACATCCAGTGGCTGCCGTCGACAATCTTCCAGTCGCCGTTAATGAATTTTACTTCCGTTGTTGCCGGGTTAAAGCCGATGCAATCTTCGCCGGCAAACCCGCCGCTTGGCGCATTTGAATTAACCATCATATACTGGAAAGAGGGGTCCGGCCGTCCGACAAAACATGACTGGTTCATGCGGTAGTGTTTAATTATTCTCAATGCTTTGTTGGTTTCCTCTTTTTTATTTCCGAAGCTGAACATCCAGTGGCTGCCGTCGACAATTTTCCAGTCGTCATTAATGAATTTTACCTCAGTTGTTGCCGGATTAAAGGAAATGCAGTCTTCCCTCAATTCTGTCTGGGGTTGCGGCCTGGGCATCGGCTGAGGCATAGGTTGCGGCAGCGGTTGTGGCTGTGGCTGCGGTTCCGGCCTCGGAAGAGGACGCGGCATAGGCATCGGGCGCAGCGGAGGCCTTTCCGCCTGTTGGCATATGCCTCTTGGGTCGACATTTATGACATTAGGTGAATCATTATTATCCTCTCTTTGCTCGTTAACCAGATTCAATGGGTCGGCGATGGCCTTGAAAGGATGCGGCGCGGCGCCTGTAATATGATCCGGGTCACCCTTCAAATAGTAAACAGGAATTGTGGCCGTGTGAGTGCCGCCGGGAGGAATAGCGGGGAAGCAAAACTGATGGTGACCTATCACCCGGCTTATCTCTTG
>JBBIHZ010000012.1:15748-16804 GCA_037446735.1 Deltaproteobacteria bacterium | reverse complement strand
AACGCCGCCAACAAAGTCAGCGACAACTACATGCTCATCAACAAGCTGACGCTGATTTTCTAGTTTCATTGCTTGAATGAAAAGGAGAAAAATATGTTCAGGAAAAGTAAGATTATAATAACATTATTAATCGCCGCTTTTCTTTTTGTCTTTGGCGCATCGACCGTGTTCGATGCCCAGGCCGTGCCCAAACAAAAAAATATCATTTTGACCACAACAACCAGCACGCAGGACAGCGGCCTGCTGGATGTTTTGATTCCGATTTTTGAAAAAAAGACCGGTTACTTTGTCAAAACGATAGCTGTGGGATCCGGCCAGGCGATGGCGATAGGGCAGAAAGGCGAAGCAGACGTAATGCTGGTGCATTTACCGGATGCGGAAAAGAAATTTGTCGAAGAAGGATATGGCGTGAACCGCCGCCTGATTATGCATAACGATTTTATTATTGTTGGGCCCGCGGATGATCCGGCAAAAATAAAAGGCGTAAAATCTTCCGCGGAAGCGCTGAAAAAAATCGCTGAGGCGAGTGCCTTGTTTGTTTCCCGTGGCGATAATTCCGGCACGCATGCCAAGGAAAAAACGCTTTGGAAGCAGGCGGAAATTGCGCCCGCTGGACAAAAATGGTATCAGGAAACCGGCCTGGGCATGGGCCAGACGCTGAATGTGGCGGCCGAGAAAAAAGGCTACACGCTGGCTGACCGTGGCACTTACCTTGCTTTGAAGAAAACTATACCCCTGGAGATTCTGGTGGAGGGTGACGCGATACTGCTGAACATCTATCATGTTATGGAAGTAAACAGCAAAATGTGGCCCAAGGTGAACGCCGCCGGTGCGAGAGCGTTTGCCGATTTTATGGTGTCAAAACAGGCTCAGGAAATCATCGGAAAATTCGGCGTGGACAAGTTCGGCTCGCCGCTCTTTTTTCCTGATGCGGGCAAGAAAGTGGAAGACCTGGGAAAATAATTAACTGAGGTTGTTTGTTGGATTTAATAATTCAGGGGATCGTTAAAGCTTTTTATCTGATTGTGAGCTTTGATCCTGACGTAATCAGCATTA
>JBBIHZ010000012.1:7013-15720 GCA_037446735.1 Deltaproteobacteria bacterium | reverse complement strand
GGGATAGCCACTTTTATCAGCCTGTTTATCGGTGTTTCCGTGGGCGTGGCCGTGGCGCTCAATGATTTTTTCGGCAAACGCCTGGTCATCAGCATCATTAACACCGGCATGGGATTGCCGCCGGTGGTTGTCGGCCTTTTTGTGACGATCATGATATGGCGCAGCGGGCCCTTTGGTTTTCTGGAGATTCTCTATACCCCGTATGCCATGATTATCGCGCAGGCGATTATCGCAACGCCGATTGTTATGGGTATATCTTTGGCGGCCATTCAGAATTTGCCGCCAAATTTGAGATTGCAAATTTTATCTCTGGGCGCCAGCCGCCTGCAGATGGTCTGGGTGCTGGTGAAAGAATCACGCCTGCCTCTTCTGGCGGCGGTGATGGCCGGTTTCGGCGGAGTTATCTCGGAAATCGGCGCCTCCATCATGGTCGGAGGCAATATAAAAGGATACACACGCGTTTTGACTACTGCTACAGTTATGGAAACAGGCAAAGGCAATTTTGATCTGGCGATCGCGCTGGGCATTATCCTGTTGCTTTTGGCGTTCACTATTAATTTCATGCTCACGCAGATTCAACAAAGGCAACGCTCAAGATGAAAAAAACTCCCATTCTCTCCGCGGAAAATTTGATTGTAAAGCGCGGCAAAGTAACTGTACTGGATATTGACAATCTTCAGATATTTCCCGGCAGAACTCTGGCTTTTATCGGGCCTAACGGCGCGGGTAAGTCCACTCTTTTGCTTGCGCTGGCGGGGCTTTTACCTGCAACAAGCGGGAATCTCTATTTTCAGTCACGCAAAGTTAACGGTTTTTCTGCATTGGCGATGTTGCGGCGGAATGCGGCGGTGGTTTTCCAGGAACCGCTCCTGCTTGATATGAATGTGGAGAAAAATGTTGCTGTCGGTCTAAAGTTCCGGAATCTGAGCGGTTCCGAAATAAAACAGAGCGTTGATGAGGCGCTGGCATATTTTGCCATTGAACATCTGGCAAAACGTGCGGCCAAAACTCTTTCCGGTGGAGAATCCAAAAGAGTTTCACTGGCGCGCGCGTTCGCCATCAGGCCAAAAATAATTTTTCTGGACGAAGCGTTTAATTCTCTTGACCCTCCCACGCGCGAGGCGATCATCGACGATTTGCAGAATATCTTGAAGGAAACAAAAATTACCGCAGTCCTCGCGCTGCATGACCGGGAAGAAACGTTGCGCTTGGCGCAGGATGTGGCTGTTATAAGCGGTGGGAAAATTGTTCAGCAGGGAAACACCGTGCATGTATTCCACCAGCCTATCAATGAATATATCGCTAATTTTGTTGGCACAGAAGTTATTCTGGAAGGCGTCGTCAAAAAGAGCAAGAAGGGCTTAATGGAAGTTGCGGTTAACGGCCATCTTATTGAAGCGGCGGGTGATTTTAAAACGGGACAAAAAGTGTGCTGCTGCCTGCGGCCGGAAAATATTACTGTTTCCGAAACAATGCCCGGAAAAATCAGCGCGCGCAATGTTTTTAAGGGTAAAGTTATCAAAGCCGTTCGTCAGGCTTACTTCTATAAGATTACTTTGGATTGCGGTTTTATTCTCTTCGCCTATGTCACACTTCCGTCTTATGAGGAACTTGGCATACGGGAAGGAAGCTCTTTGGCTGTTTCTTTCAAGGCCACGTCCTTGCATGTAATCAAACGTTGATTAAAATTTAAGCAGACGCGCCGCTTCTTCCATCTGCGCGGGTGTTTTTAGTTTTGCGAGCATCTGCGGTGATTCCTGAAAGTTTTCCAGCGCGTTGAAAAATTTATCCAATACATCGCCGCTGTAAGTAGGTATCAGAAAAAGATGAGTGTGGGGAATGCGACGGCCGCGCGCATAGAGAAAAACAAAATCCGGCTTGAAGACGCTCATCATCTTTTCAGAAACTTTTTTTGCCATTTTAAACAGGCTGGCATTTTCTTGGTCATTTAATTCATGCCACCACGGTACATAGCGTTTGGAAATAACTAGACAGTGCCCCTTGGTATAAGGGTGAATATCCAGAATGCACATGGATAATTCGTCTTCGCAGATTGTATGGGCGGGCGCCTTTCCGGCCACGATATCGCAGAAAACACACTTTACGGAATTCGTCATAAAAAATTACTTAAATAAATAAACGAGCAGGCGTTTCGCCTGCTCGTCCGTATAAAAGGTTAGAGGTTAAGAAAAATCATTTGGCGAAGGGATTGTTAAAGATAGCGGCGCTGCCCAGTTCATTCTCAATTTCCATCAGGCGGTTGTATTTGGCGATGCGTTCGCTGCGGCAGGCCGAACCGGTTTTGATTTGTCCTCCGCCCATGGCCACGGCAAAATCCGCGATAAATGCGTCTTCCGTTTCGCCCGAGCGGTGCGAAATGACAAACCCCCAGCCCGCCTGACGGCACATTTTGATCGCTTCGATGGTTTCCGTTACCGAGCCGATCTGATTAAGTTTAATTAAAACCGCGTTTGCGGCTTTTTCCTTGATGCCGCGGGCGATGTATTTGGTGTTAGTCACAAAAAGGTCATCTCCGACCACCTGGATTTTATCGCCCTGTTCCTCGGTTTGTTTCTTGAATCCCGCCCAGTCATTTTCCGCCAGGCCGTCTTCAATCGAAACAATCGGATATCTCTTTATCCAGTTTTTGTAAAAACCGACCATTTCTTCGGTTGATTTTTTTCCCTGTCCTGATTTGACCAGGTTGTATTTGCCGTTTTCATAAAAAGAACTGGCCGCGGGATCCAGGGCAATGCCGATATCTTTGCCCGGTTTGTAGCCGGCTTTTTCGATGGCCTCCAGCATAACCTCACATGCTTCATCGTTGCTTTTCAGATTGGGGGCAAAGCCGCCTTCGTCACCGACGTTAGTGGCGTAGCCTTTTTTACTTAATATCGCTTTCAGGGCGTGAAAAGTTTCCGCGCCATAACGCAGCGCTTCGGCGAAGGTGGGGGCGCCCAAAGGCATAATCATGAATTCCTGCAGATCCACGCTGTTGTCCGCGTGTTTGCCGCCGTTGAGGATGTTCATCATCGGTACGGGAATACGTGTGGCTCCGGGCCCGCCCAGATAAGCGTAAAGAGGAAGGTTGACCGATAGTGATGCGACACGCGCCACCGCCATGGACACGGCCACGATAGCGTTGGCGCCAAGTTTTGCTTTTGTCGGCGTGCCGTCCAAGTCAATCATAATTTTGTCAATCTGCGCCTGGCATGTAGGATCAAGCCCAATGAGCGCCGGCGCGATTTTTTTATTTACATTGGCCACGGCTTTGAGCGTGCCTTTGCCGCCGTATCGTTTTTTATCTCCGTCGCGCAACTCTACGGCTTCATTTTCGCCGGTAGATGCACCTGACGGGCAGGAAGCCGAGGCAGTAATGCCGTTATCCAGTGTGATGGTTGCTTTGACAGTAGGATTGCCGCGCGAATCCAGAATCTCCACGGCGCGAATTTCTTTAATTTTTCCTTTCATAGCTTTGTCCTTTCTGAAATTTATCTTTCGTCAGGCTTCACAAAAGCCCGTTTTTTTCTGACATCATTCGATCAATTAATGAGAGGCAATTTTTAGATGTTTCCATAAGCGGATGCATAGAATTAAGCTTTGTAGGAGTCATCAGCCATTAAGTCGATTATTAGGTGAACCCCATTACTTGGAAAAACTGATACTTTATCTATAAAAAAGAACACTTTTAGTCAATCTCAAATATTGCATCTATTTAAAAAGTTTGAAAATTTACCCGTTTGGATTATATAGATAGTACGACACGCTGTGAATTATCTTACGCGCAAATATGGAGTGATTATTTATGAACAATTACCGTGAATATCTGGAGAGAGTTAAGGCAGGCGAGAAAGGACTCAATCCTTTTTTGGATTTTCTCGATATTAAGCTGACCGATTTGAAGGACGGCTTTGCCGAATTTCGCATGAAGGTGCGTCATGAATATCTGCAGGGGGCGAAAATCATGCAGGGCGGTTTGGTGGTGGCGCTTGGCGACGAGGCTATCGCGCACGCCATGATGACGCAGCTTGCGCCGGATGAAGGATTAACTACCGTGGAGCTCAAAAGCAATTTTTTATCGGCTGTAAGCGAAGGCGAACTTATCGCCCGCGCGAATGTTTTCAAAAAAGGTAAAAGCCTGATTATCGGCGATTGCCTGGTGACGGATGATAAAGGAAAAAACATCTGCCGCGTCTCGGCGACTTTCTTATTATTGAAAAAATGATTATTGATACTCCGTAACGAAAAGTTTTTAGTAACTTAATTAAATGATGGAGGTGCTTATGAAAAAAATATCAGCCTTTATCACTTTGGTAATTTTATTCTGCATCATGAGCGGCTGCACCCGTTCGGGATCCAGTGGAGCTGCAGAGGGCTTGGATTTTCCGGTGCAGAATGTTGCCGACCTGAATAAATATTACTGTTTCGGCCTTCAGCCGTGGGATACGGCGGGGAATAACGAAATTCACGGCGGCATTGATCTGGTATCGCCGGAAAATGCCGATCCAGGTATCATAGTCAGAGTTCCTATCGTTGCTCCGGCTGCTGCGCGCGTTGAACGGATTGTTGAAAGCGTTTCAGGGGCGGAAGTGGCCACTCTTGTCGTCGTGCTGAAGATGAATGATTACTGGTATATCGTCTGCAATTTTGAACCGCAAACGACGGATGCGGATATTTTTCAAGAACAGCGCAACAGCATTTTTGTAACGGAAGGACAAGACGTAGCTAGGGGGCAGGTTATCGGCGAGCTGGTGATCAACAGCGTCAAGCCCGGCAGTTACCCGCATCTGCATTTTGGCTTTTTCTATAAAAACCCCGCCGATACTTTGGATGATATTTATGCCAATTATCTTTCCCTGCGCCGCAGCGACGGCACAGATCTGGCACCTTTAACCGGTCCCGGTTCGCCCTGGCAGCCGGCGGATTTGGGAATAGAAACGACTTTTTATTGTCCTTATGAATATTCCACGGCGGCGGCGAAAGCGGCGTATGACAGTCTGCCGCGCATGGCGGCGAACGGCTCCGAATGCAACTGCATCTGCGCGTATGATTCAACAAATGGCGACTGCGGCACATGCAGATAAAACGGAATGTGTGAATTTATGTTTTAAGAAGGACGATATCTGTTCCATACTATAGCAACGATATTCCTGCTGCCGATATTATTTATCCAGGGCTTGTACGTAAAGTGGGCAACCCCAAAATTGCCTGAAGCGGCAGGCGCGCGCGGGAGTTTTCGGAGTTGGTCATAAGATAGGGTTGTTGATTGTCGGAGATTCCGCCACGGCGGGGGTCGGAGTGAATACGCAGGAAGAAGCTTTTGCCGGGCAATTGCTATCCTCGCTAAGCCCTGAATACGAAATTTCCTGGAAACTTATTGCGCAAACCGGCCTGAAATCCAAAGATATTTTTGAGTGTCTTAGATCTGCCGATGCGGAAGCTTTCAATATCGCATTATTATCCGTCGGGGTAAATGACATAACCCGCGGCACGGGGGCGAATGCATGGCGGGTAAATCAGGTATCGCTCATTAAATTATTGAAAGGGAAATTTGGCTGTTGTCATGTCTTCCTATCATGCATTCCACCGATGCATTTATTTCCCGCCCTGCCACAACCCCTTCGCTGGTGGCTGGGAGTAAAGGCAAAGAAGTTCAATCAAATATTGAAAATGATATGCGAAGAAGAAGAGCAGTGCACACTTGTACAGATGGATCTGCCTTTTAAAAAAGAATATATGGCCAAAGACGGCTTTCATCCGGGTGCGTCAACGTACGCCCTCTGGGGCCGTTATACGGCAGAAGTAATACGGCAAACCATAAACAAATCGAAAAAGATATAAACGGCACCTTAACTTTTTGGTCTTGTTATATTCAGGAGGCGCGGATCAGCGCTTATGCTGAATCACAGCGTATTCAGTTGAAATCCGTCCTCGAAGGAAAGCCCGCTATAATAAAAACAGAATACCCCCACATCTTTAATTGACTATCAGTCGTAAATTTGTTAGTGGGCTTTTAAATTAACTAATTTTAAAAAATCCAACGAAAAAGAGGTAAAAATGCCAGCTTCTTTTACCAAATATGTTGATTGTGATTTGTGCGGGAATAATAATTACGATCGACTTTACGAGAAAAATGGCACTTTTTGGGTACGATGTAAAAAATGCGGATTTATTTATACGAATCCTCGTTGGGAAGAGTCAGCGTTAGATGAAGAAATATCTCAAATTTATGGTGAGGGATTGGCAGGTTATTCCGATAAATATAATCTCAAGAAGCAAGTTGAATACAGAAAAATTTTGAAACGTTTTGAAAAATATCGAAAGTTGAACAATATCCTTGAAATTGGGTGCAATGTGGGAGCTTTTTTATATCAGGCTCGCGAAATGGGATGGAATGCAACTGGTGTAGAACCAGTTGATATTTGCGCAAAGTATGCCCAGGAAAAATACGGGTTAAATGTCATTGCAGAATTTTTAGAAAATGCACACCTACCAGAAAGCTCGTTTGATGTTGTCTATTCGAACGCTGTTTTTGAGCATCTTCCTCATCCGAGCACTGTTCTGAGGGAGGTGTTTAGAATTTTAAGACATGGGGGAGTTGTATATACTTGTACAGTGAATTATGATTCCTATACTCGTGAACTATTGGGAGAAGGATGGCATTTGCTTCGTACTGCTGATCATTTAAGCTTTTATACTCCTGCGACTATTATTCGCTTTCACGAGAAAGCCGGGCTCAGCGTTTTTAAAATAACATCCAATGGTGTGCGTACAAGGAAAAAAGATAATTATGTTATCAGAAGTTTGAGAAAAGCGTTGCAGAGCAGCCTTTCACGAATTAATTTAAAAGGGGATAGAATAATTTCTCTTGCGCGCAAGAAATAAAACTTTATATTTACTTACTTTCTTAATTACATTTTTTGAAGATCACAATTTAATTGTTTTTAATTATCCATATCTTTAATTGACTATCAGTCGGGAATTTGTTAGAAACCCTTCGGCTAATTGGTTTTTTCTGAAAATTTCTAGTTGGGGACATTCCAAGTGATTGATCTTCATACTCATTCCTTCTTCAGTGACGGCGATTTGGTGCCGACGGAACTGGCCCAGCGCGCCTGGGCGGCAGGTTATAAAACAATTGCCATTACCGACCATGCGGATCACTCCAATATCGATTTCATCATTCCCCGCATGGTGAAAATCTGCGCCAAAATAACCGAAAAAGGCAATATCAAAGTGATTCCCGGCATTGAACTTACGCATGTTCATCCTCAGGACATTGCCGCGCTGGCAGACGAGGGCCGAAAACTCGGGGCGAAAATTATTGTCGTGCACGGACAGACGATAATAGAGCCCGTGCCGGAAGGCACTAATCTCGCGGCAATAAACGCAGGGGTGGATATTCTTGCCCATCCGGGATTGATTACTGAAGACGACGCGCAGCTTGCTGCTAAAAAAGGCGTATGCCTGGAAATCACCACCCGCCGTGGACATAGTCTCACCAACGGCCACGTTGCCGCACTGGCCAGAAAGTTTAAAGCCCAGCTTGTCCTTGATAACGACGCGCACACCGTTTCTGATTTTGTCGGTGAAGCAATTGCAAAAAAAATCGCCCGCGGGGCCGGACTGACCGACAATGAAATATCCGTCATGCTGGATAATTCACGCCAGATGGTGCAGAGGATAGGCGCGTGACCAAAAGAAATAATTCTCGCCCGCTGAAAATTTGCCTGCTTACCTATCGGGGAAACCCAACCTGTGGCGGACAGGGAGTTTACATCAAACATTTGAGCAAGGCGCTGGCGGATATCGGCCATGAAGTCGATGTTATCTCCGGCCCTCCTTATCCGCATCTGGATGAAAATGTAAAATTGCACAAACTGCCCAGCCTTGACCTTTACAATACGGAGCATTTTTTCCGCCCGGAAAAATACAGCGACCTTCTGAATCCCTTAAACATGTACGAATTTCTGAATATGTGCGTGGGCAGTTTTCCGGAGCCCTACACTTTCGGTCAGCGCGCCTATAAATACCTGCGCGAAAAGAAAATAAACTATGACATCGTCCACGACAATCAGTGTCTTGCCTGCGGCATCGGAAAAATCGCGCGCGGGCTTTATCCCACCATCGCGACCATTCATCATCCGATAACCGTCGACCGCCGGGAAGAATACAAGGCGGCGCGGACACTTTATCAGAGATTTAAAATTTACCGTTGGTACACTTTTATCGGCATGCAGCTTAAAGTGGCCAGGCGACTTTCGCATATTATTACCGTCTCGGAATTTACCAAAAAAGACATTGCCGCGGAATTTTCCATCTCCGAGGACAGGTTTCGTGTGGTTCACAACGGCATCAACAATGAATTTTTCTACCCGGTGCAAAACGCCGCGCGTCCTGACAACACGATTATCGTAACCAACAGCGCGGACGTGCCGCTCAAAGGTTTAAGGTACCTGCTCGAGGCCGTGGCGCAGATAAGGAAAAAACAGCCCCTAAAGCTGACGGTCATCGGCGAGCCGAAAAAAGAAGGAGTGATTGAAAAGCTGGTGGCAAAACTGGGCATCGGCGATATTGTTCATTTTACAGGACGGATTGCCAATGAAGATTTTGCCGATTATTACTCTAAATCTACTATTGCCGTTGTTCCTTCTCTGTATGAGGGATTCGGCATGCCGGTACTCGAGGCGATGGCGGCCGGATGTCC
>JBBIHZ010000012.1:0-7003 GCA_037446735.1 Deltaproteobacteria bacterium | reverse complement strand
CGATGGCTTGCGGCGTGCCGCTGATTTCGACCTCTGGCGGCGCCCTGCCGGAAGTGGTGGGGGAAGCGGGGATGATTGTTGAGCCGGCTAACGCGGCAGCGTTGGCCGAAGCGATCATTTATCTGCTGAATAATCCGCAGGAGCGGGCCAGATACGCCAAGGCGGGGCTTGAGCGCGTCGGTTATGTTTTCAGCTGGCCCAAGGCAGCGCAGGAAGCGACCGAAGTATACAGGGAGGCGATTGATGCTCACCGTCGACTTTAATAAGTTGAAGTTGCGGCCGGGCGATGTGGTGCTTGATGCCGGGTGCGGAACGGGCAGGCATCTGCGGGGGCTCGCGGGAATACCCGGCGTGAAATATTTCGGCATCGATATGAAACAGGAAGACCTGGACAAGACGACCGCGTCGCTCAATGAAATTCCGGGTGTTGACGCGGGTAATTGTCAGATTAAAAGAGCCGATATACGGAAACTCCCTTTTGCCGACGCTTTTTTTGACTGCGTGATCTGTTCGGAAGTGCTCGAACATATTCCGGAGCATGAGCGGGCGGTAGGCGAACTGGTGCGTGTTTTGAAGCCCACGGGTTCACTGGTCATCAGCGTGCCCCGTTATTTTCCGGAAAGAATCTGCTGGCTTCTTTCGCGCGCGTATCGTAATGAAGAAGGCGGACATGTGCGGATTTACAAAAAAAATAAAATACCGAACATGCTGAAATATCACGGATTTACGTGCTGGAAGATAAATTACAAACACGCCTTGCACGTGCCTTACTGGTGGATCAAATGCCTGGTTGGCCACAAAAACGAGGAAAACCTGGCGGTAAAATATTACAAGAAATTCCTGGAATGGGATATTATGAAAAAGCCTTTTTGGGTGCGCGCCCTTGAGGAATTTTTAAACCCGCTTATGGGCAAAAGTGTTGTTTTCTATTTCAGGAGAGGTTGAAGTTGATGGAAATAATTACCCCGCAAATTTCTGAAGGCAAAATAACATCGTTTCCTCTATCGGTGGAAAAGCTGGGCGCGTTTATCGCGTCAATTCAGAAAGAAAGCGGCGAAATACCCTGGTCGGAGGGTGGTAAAACAGATCCCTGGGATCATGTGGAAAGCGCGATGGGTTTGTGCGTCGGAGGATTTTATGAAGATGCCAGACGCGCTTACCGGTGGCTGGTTACCACGCAGCTTGCCGACGGCAGCTGGTGGTCGGAGACGCTGGACGGCGAAATCATCAATCCCACGAAAGAAACGAACTTCTCTACCTATCTGGCAGTCGGTTTGTTTCATTATTATCTGATTACTGGAGATCTGAATTTTTTAAGTGAGATGTGGCCGGTGATGGAGAAAGGCATTAATTACGCGGTTCGGCTGCAATCCCCGCGGGGCGATGTCTACTGGGCGAAAAACAAAGACGGCAAGACGGATAAGATGTCGTTGCTGACCGGTTCCAGCTCTATTTACATGAGCCTCAAATGCGCTTTGGCCATTGCCGGACTTTTGGGCAAAAAACGGTCACGCTGGCAAAAAGCACAAATATTTCTGGGAGAGGCAATAAGGCATAAACCTGATCTTTTCAACATGCTCAAGTCTCGCTACGCGATGGATTGGTATTATCCCGTGTTATGCGGTGCGGTCAGCGGCGAAGAAGCGAAAAAAAGAATTGATAAATCCTGGGAAAAATTCATTGTCCCGGAATGGGGCGTGCGCTGCGTAAGCGACCGACCGTGGATAACCATGGCGGAAACAGCGGAGCTGGTGTTGGCCCTGGCGTCCATTGACGATTACACACGCGCCCGCGCTGTATTCAGCTGGCTTGCCGATAAAAAATATCCCGACGATACCTATTGGATGGGAGTGACCTACCCGGATGCCATCATCTGGCCGGATGAAAAATCAGGCTGGACCGCCGCCGCGGTTGTGTTGGCCTGGGACGCTTTAAATAAGATAACTCCGGCAGGAAGAATATTCAATCATAAATTCTGGGACGCATGGACAAGCTGAAAGCATGCGCAATTTCCGAGTGCGATAAGGGCTTGGCGTTGATAAATTTATTTTTTTAAAGCATCCTTTATTAAAAAACCAAATCTGCAGAAGGTAATTCCTTGAAAAAAGATCACCGGCCTTATTATCTGAAAAAACTGAATCACAAATTCGAGCAGTGGTACGCGTATCATTTTCTGGCGCCGCAGTGCGAATATTTTGGCCGTGGCATGGCGTTTATGAAGCCGTGGCACGTGGAAATTTACGGCGGCCATGTTTCCATCGGCGACTTTAACACACTGATAGCGACCTCCGATAAAAAAGTACGGTTAAGCTCTTGGCTCAAAGACGGTATCAGCGGAAAAATCGAAATCGGCAAATGCTGTCTTATTTGCCCCGGAGTGAGAATTACCTCCGCTACTTCCGTGAGGTTGGGTGATGATTGCATGCTCGCGCAGGATGTTTACATCACCGATTCCGACTGGCATGATTTGTATGACCGCACTTCACCTGTGGGCAGTACCTATGAGGTGAAAATCGGCAACAATGTCTGGATAGGCGACAGCGCTATTGTCGGTAAGGGAGTGACGATAGGTGATAACGCGGTAATCGGCGCGGGAGCGGTTGTGGTAAAAGACATACCCGCCAATGCCATTGCCGCCGGCAATCCCGCCGCGGTGATCAGATATCTGGACGCTCAAACACCACTGAAATCAAGATCGCAATGGATGGCCGAACCGGATAAACTCAATGAATTTTATGATACGGTAGAGCGCATTATGCGGGAAGGCAACACGCTATTCGGGTGGCTGCGGACGGTATTTTTCCCCCGCAAAGGAGATTGATGTCTTGCGCGTCGCTATTGTGGCCAGCCCCTATTCGCTGGAGGAAAATCCTTCACCACCTTTGGGCGTAACTTATGTCGCGGCCGCATTTGCCGCCGCCGGCGCCGAGGTGCGCATCTTTGATTATATCGTCAGCGGCTATTCCAAGGAAAAAATAAAAAGGCAGCTCGAAGATTATCAGCCCGACGCGGTTGGTGCGACTTCCGTCACCATGAATTTTTTTGATGCGCAGAAAATTCTGCGGGACGTGAAAAGCTGTAACCCCGAAATTATCACGATGATGGGCGGCCCCCATGTTTCTTTCACGGCGGCCGAAACCCTTCGCCGGTATCCGGAAATAGATTTAATTGTTATCGGCGAGGCGGAAGATACTATTGCCGAGCTTACGCCTGTATTAAGAAAGCAGAATAAATGGCGCGATATCCGCGGCATCGCTTACAGAGATGAAGGCGATATTGTCATTACGGATAAGAGGCCTTTTATCGCCGATGTGGACAGAATAAATCTGCCGGCGCGCCATTTGCTGCCGATATTTCGTTACCGCGCGCTGGGATTTCCAGTCAGCATGATTACCAGCCGCGGCTGCCCTAACGCCTGTATTTTTTGTCTGGGGCGCAAAATGGTCGGGGCGAAAATCCGCCGCCGCTCTGCAAATTGCGTGCTCGACGAAATTGAGCGGATACTTGAGTTGGGCTTTGAGCGTATCAATATCGCCGATGATTTATTCACTTCCGACAGAGAAAGGGTTCTGGAAATCTGCCGGGGAATAAATAAGCGCAACCTTAAATTTGGCTGGAGCGCTTTTGCCCGTGTCGATACGGTCAATCCGGAGGTGCTGGCGGCGATGGCCGCCGCCGGATGCGATTCCGTCAGCTTCGGCGTGGAAAGCGGCGATCCGCAAATGCTTAAACGCATCAGAAAAGGAATCAGGCTGGAACATCCAGCATCCGCCGTGCGGATGTGCAAAGAAACGGGAATTGTCCCTCACGTGTCTTTTATGGTGGGCCTGCCGGGCGAAACCCTGAAAACAATGCAGGCGTCCGACCGGTTGGCCCGCAACCTGAACGTTCTTTACGGTTACCATTATCTGGCGCCCTTTCCCGGCACCACCGTGCGCGAGCAAATTGAAAAATACGACCTGGAAATACTCACCAATGATTGGGCAAAATATGACGCGAACGACGCGATTGTCCGTACCTCCGCTTTATCACCCGATGATATCCGCGCTTTTGTGGCGCGTTATGATGAAGAAATGTACACCGATTGGAAAAAGTTAATGACGGGATATGTCAACAAAACCAACACGCCGCTGGAGAATATGCGCGTGGAAGGATACTGGCGCATGCACCTGACCTTTAAAATATTGAAAAATGATTTGATCGAAAAAGACGGCGCGATAGAAGCCGCGTTATGCGGCGGCTCACGGGAAAAAGCGCTGGAGGAGTTGTGCAAAAGAATCACCGTTGGCACGGGTATCGAGCCGGGCATCGTCGGCCATACACTGAATGATTTTGTCAGTCGCGGTTATTTGACCGCGAAAAGATCGGATGATGAATGTCGCTGGATGTGGACAGACGACATTTAACAGTCAAATAAAATTATTTTTCCGCTTTAAAATTCCCAGAGAAATGAACATCGGCAATACTTCGTATTCCCCGGAGGCAGCGGCAAGCTGATAAACCCGGTAAGGCGCCTGTCCGCCATGGGACGGATCGGGAAAAATATCGTGAAAGACGAGATAGCCGCCAGCCATCAGATGTTTAGCCCAAACCTTGTAGTCTTTGAGCACGAATTCATAGGCGTGGCTGCCGTCAATAAAAATCATGCCCAGAGGGGTCTGCCAGTTTCGCCCTACTGTTTCCGAGCGCCCGACAATCGGAATAACAGTGTCCTCCAGAGCGAAAGCGATAAGCGTGCGGCGGAAAAAGGGCAGGGTATCAATAAGGCCTGTTTGCTCATCGAGCAAATCGGGGTCGAAATATTCCTGTCCGGGCTGCTGCTCTTCCGAGCCGCGATGATGATCAAGAGAAAATAATACTGCGTTATTTTCCCTGCAGGCCGTGCCTATATACACGGAGGACTTACCGCAATAGCTGCCGATTTCCAAACAGGGGCCTTTTTTACTGGCTTCGAGCGTAAGTTGGTAAAGCCGTTCTGACTCACGTTCATCTAAAAACCCCTTTATTTCATCAATTTTCGTTTTGTCTATTTTCAAATTGAAGTTTCTCCGGTGTAAAAAAGCTTTTATTTTGAATAAACTTCCAATGCATAAAAAGCAAGGCCAATAGAGTTGTCTTTTCACAGATTGACGTAAAAAATATTCACTTTCCCCTTGAAAAGAACTATATATAGTGGTAGTTTGCTATAAAACCACAATATGTAGCGTTTCGCACGGAAAATATTAATTTCTTTTTTCACATGCTTACGGAGGGGTAATGAACGCAAAAATCAGAAAAAGGGACGGCCGTCTCGTCAAATTCAACGCGGAAAAAATAACCGACGCCATCGCCAGGGCCGGCACGGCCACGGGCGAATTCGATAAAAAGGAAGCAAGAAAACTAACCATCAAGGTCTTAAATCTTGCCGAGCAATTATTTAACGGCAAGGTTCTGAACGTGGAAGAAATTCAGGATATCGTGGAAGAAGTTTTGCTGCAGTCTACTTTCCGGCGGACCGCCAAGTCCTATATCATTTACCGCGATCAGCACGCCCGCCTCAGGGATATCGCCAACAAGATGGAGGTTGATCTCGTTGACCAGTATTTGAAAAAATCCGATTGGAAAATTAACGAAAACAGCAATATGGATTACTCGCTGCAGGGTCTGAACAATTATATTTCCTCGGAAGTGAGCAAAGTTTACTGGCTCAATGAAATTTACACGCCGGAAATCAAGAAGGCGCACAACGAAGGAGATTTTCATATCCATGATTTGAGCCTGCTTTCAGTTTATTGCGTGGGCTGGGATCTGTATGATTTGCTGCGGCAGGGTTTCCGCGGCGTTTCCGGCAAGGTCGAAAGCAAACCAGCCAAGCATCTGCGCAGCGTTCTGGGACAGGTGGTTAACTTCTTTTACACGCTGCAGGGCGAAGCGGCGGGCGCGCAGGCCTTTTCCAATTTTGATACCTTATTGGCGCCCTTCATTCGTTATGACAAATTATCTTTCAACGAAATAAAGCAGGCGCTGCAGGAATTTATCTTCAATATTAATGTTCCCACCCGCGTCGGTTTTCAGACGCCTTTCACCAATGTGACGCTGGATGTAACCGTGCCCAAATATTACGCCGATCAGGGCGTGATTATCGGCGGCGTGCCCCAGAAGGAAACGTATAGTGAATTTCAGGAAGAGATGAATCTTTTCAACAAGGCCTTTCTGCAGGTGATGGCGGAAGGCGACGCCAAAGGACGGGTTTTCACTTTTCCCATTCCCACCTACAATGTCACGCGCGATTTCAACTGGGACGATCCTAATCTGAAAGATCTGTGGGAGATGACGGCTAAATACGGCGTGCCTTATTTTTCCAATTTCATCAATTCCGACATGAATCCGGAAGACGCGCGCAGCATGTGTTGCCGTCTGCGCATCGACAACCGCGAACTGGAAATGAGAGGCGGCGGGCTTTTTGGTTCCAATCCGCTCACCGGTTCCATCGGCGTGATTACGATAAATATGCCGCGCATTGGTTATCTGGCCAAATCCAAGAAAGATTTCATGCAACGCCTGGAAAAGCTCATGGAAACAGCCAAGGAAAGCCTGGAAACAAAAAGGAAGGTGCTGGAGAAATTCACCGACAGCGATCTTTATCCCTACACCAAATATTATCTGCGCAATGTTAATGAGAGATTCGGCGAATACTGGAAGAATCATTTCTCCACCATCGGCCTGGTCGGCATGAACGAGGCCTGCCTGAATCTGCTGGGTAAGGATATCGCCTCGAAGGACGGCCAGGAATTTACCAAGAGCGTTCTGGATTTTATGAGGGAAAAGCTCATCGATTTCCAGAAGGAAACGGGCAATAACTACAACCTGGAATCGACGCCGGCGGAGGGTACTTCGTATCGCCTGGCCAAGATTGATAAGGAAAAGCACCCCAATATTATCTGCGCGGGCAACGGCAACGGCAGGGCCAAAAAGGGAGAGCCGTTTTACACGAACTCCACGCAATTGCCGGTAAATTACACGG
>JBBIHZ010000011.1:15146-17127 GCA_037446735.1 Deltaproteobacteria bacterium | reverse complement strand
AAATAATAACGCGCTCAAAATAAAAGCTGTCCGTCTAACGATCATTTTTTTTCACCGCCTTGAGTACCATTTTAGCCACTTCTTCCCCAAGAGTTCCGGACAGTTTTTTATCACGGGCTTTGAGATCCTCGGGCAGCCACATCTGCCTGTCCTTAATCGGCGTCCCCATTTTAAAAATGAGTATGGATCCTATAATCATTGCGTGCACCATAAAAGGGACGACGTCATTAAAAACATTTTTTTCTTTTCCCTCTTCCAGAATGCCCAGCAAAACTGTAATCACCGATGCCATGTCCTGGGCGGCCACTTGCGGCAGATGCGCGCCGCCGGACGCGACCTCGCGCATCATAATCGGCGGCAAATCCGGGTTTTTATCCACCGCGTCCGCCAGAAATAATATATAAGCTCTCAATTTTTCTTCGGGAGTTTTTCCCTTTACGACTGCCTGGGCGACACTCTGCGCGATATTTCCCAGCACCTGATGAATCACATTGGCATAGAGTGTGTCTTTATCACCGATCTGGTAATAAAGAGTCGCCTTATTGACGCCGGCGCGACGCGCGATTTCGTCCACTGAAGTGCCGCTGTAACCGTGCCTGGCAAAAGTTTTGCGCGCCGCGGTTAAAATCTTTTGCGCGGTCTTGCCCGGATTACTTATGTCAATTTTTCTTCTGAACATGCGTTAAACCCAACAATTCAACCAATTGGTTTAACCGTATGGTTAAATATTTTGTCAATAAAGTCAAGCGGATTTTTATCGTGGCGTTTTAAACAAAAATAATGGCTAAAAAGCATTGTCGATTTGCCCGTGATTCGCTATACTCCCGGTCAGCAGCATGAAACCGAAAGAAAAATTCTTATTTCTCCGGCTCTTTTTCATCGGATGTTTTTGCCGCAGGAAATATCTAAAAAAACAAATTAAAAAAGAGGATCAAAACATGAATTATTTATTGCAGCCGAAAAAATTCAAGAGCCTGATGTCCGACGCGGGCTCGAAAGCCATCATGGAAAAAACCATCGCCTTCTTTGAAAAGATGGGTAAAACCAAAATCACGGAAGACTTCAATAAAAAAGTCTGGTACCGCGAATTCGTCGATTTCATCGCCAAGGAGCAGATTTTTGCCAAGCTGCTCACCCCCAGTCAATACGGCGGCGGTGATCCGGACTGCCGCTGGGACACGGCGCGCAACAGCGAGTTTTCCGAAATCCTTGCCTTTTACGGCCTGGGTTACTGGTACTGTTTTCAGGTAAGCATTCTCGGTCTTGGTCCCATCTGGATGAGCCCCAACGAAAAAGCCAAAAAGAAAGCCGCCGAGTTGCTCAAGAAAGGCGCGATTTTCGCCTTCGGCCTTTCCGAACGCGCGCACGGCGCTGATATTTATTCCACCGAAACCACGCTCACGCCCAAAGGCGACGGCACGTGGGCGGCCAAAGGCGAAAAGTATTATATCGGTAACGGCAACGAAGCGGAAATGGTCTCCACGCTCGGCAAGGTGAAGGACGGCACGGACGACTTTGTTTTCTTTGTCACCAATTTCCGCCACAAAGCGTACGAACTAAAAAGAAACGTCGTTTCCCACCAGCAGTATGTTTCGCAGTTCGCGCTGCATGATTATCCGATTACGGAGGAGGACATTCTTTCGCGCGGCCCACACGCCTGGGATTCCTCGCTCAACACGGTGAACATCGGCAAATTCAACATCGGGCCGGGTTCCATCGGGATTACAGAACATTGTTTTTACGAATCGATAACGCACGCGGCCAATCGCATTCTTTACGGCATGCCTGTGACCAATATGCCGCACGTGCGGAAAAACTTCATGGAAGCCTGGCTGCGCATCATCGGCATGAAGCTGTATCAGCGCCGCGCCACGGATTATTTCCGCAACGCGACCACTTCCGACCGCCGTTATCTGCTTTATAATCCCACCAGCAAGATGAAGGTGACCCTCCAGGCCGAGGAAGTGGTCAATCTCCTGTG
>JBBIHZ010000011.1:3884-15127 GCA_037446735.1 Deltaproteobacteria bacterium | reverse complement strand
CCAAAGGCTTTGAAAAAGACACCTATTTTTCACTGGCCGCCTCCGATGTGCGCGGGCCTTCCAAGCTGGAAGGAACGGTGCATGTCAACATTCAGCTCATCCGCAAGTTCATGAAAAATTATTTCTTCAATCCCAAGGAATACGCGCCGGTAGCTCCTGATTTCTCCACCAAGGACGACATGTTCCTGTTCAACCAGGGGCCAACCAAAGGCTTGGGCAGCGTTCAGTTCCATGATTACAAGCCGGTATTCGCATCCTACAGCAAACTGCCGAACGTGGCCATATTCATCAAGCAGATGAACATTTTCCGCGAACTGCTGGAAAAGGCCGGACCCGACCAGGCGCAGGATATGGATCCGTCTTTTTCTCTGCCGCTGGGCGAAATGTTTTCGATTGTCGTTTACGGACAGCTTATTCTGGAACAGGCGAAATTCGACAAAGTGGATGACGATATCATCAATCAGATATTCGATTTCATGGTGCGTGACTTCGCGCGCTTCGCGCTGGCCATTTACGGCATGCACAACAGCAAAGACGAACAGCGCGCCTACTGCAAGGAGATTATGCTGATTAAATCCCAGGGTGACGATGACCAGTACAACCGCGTCTGGAAAAAATATGTGTTTGCCTTAAACGGCGAATACGCGATGAGCGAATAAATTTTAAGGCACGAAATGGCGCGCTGGCTGATAACCGCGGGAATAATCCTTATTGCCGCGGGGCTGGTTTATCACTTTGCCCCGTGGCTGATTACCTGGTTCGGCAAACTGCCGGGTGATATCCGCATCGAAACCGGGCGCAGCAAAATATTTATTCCCCTCGTGTCCATGATTTTGCTGAGCATCATTATCACCATCCTGATAAATCTGTTCAGGCGCTAGAGCAAATGACCTTTTTGCGCAATCAGCATCTGGTTTTTATGCCCGGCATGGACGGCACGGGCTTATCCTTTGAGCCGCTGCTGCCGTTTTTGCCGGACAGCGCGAAAATCACTATCGTCCGTTATCCGACAGATAAGCTCTTATCGTTTGATGAGATGGTGGAATGCGCCGCCGGGCAGATTCCCAAGGGCGATACGCCGATAGTGATTGCCGAATCTTTTTCCGGCCCGGTAGCCGTCAAGATGATCGGCACGGGCCGTGTCAACGCCAAAGCGCTGATTTTATGCGCCACTTTTACTAAATCACCAAGGCCTTTTGTCTGGCGCGTCATGCGTTTTCTGCGCCTACCTCTCTTAATCAAACCTGATATGCCCAAACGTTTTTTCAGGTTCGTAATCGGTGAGGATGCGTTGATTGATAAGCTTCTGCCGCTCTGGAAAAAAATTCACGCGTGTGTCCCCGCGCATGTCATGCAGCATCGGCTCAAAATTATCAATGAGGTGGACGTAGCCGCGTGGTTTTCCAAAATAAAAATTCCCTGCTGTTATCTGCAGGGTGTCAATGACCGCGTGGTGCCCGCCTCCTGCGCTGAGGAAATCAGAAAATCCGCGCCTTTTGTGGAAGTTAAAAAAATCAACGCGCCGCACTTTATTTTGCAGGCCGAACCACGGGCTTGTCTTAAGGCAATCGATGATTTCATTATAAAACAGCTGTGATTTAAAGCGTTTGCATTTCCGGAATTACCTGTTGCACGTTTTAAAAGGTTGGCATAGAATCGCACGGTAATTTTAAAATAATACCGCAATTAATATAAAGGAGGCGATAATATGCGCTGGAGAGGTGAAAGACAAAGCGATAATGTGGAAGACCGCCGGGGAATGCGGGTTTCACGCGGCGCGAAAGTCGGAGGAATCAGCGGCCTGGGACTCGTTGCCATTGTCGTGGTCAGCTTATTATTCGGTGTAGATCCGACGATGATCCTGCAGCAGGTCGGCCAAAACCTGCCTTCCTCCACGACCATTGAGGAAAGCGCGCAACCTGCCGCCAACGACGATATGCGCAATTTTGTGGCCGTGGTGCTCGCGGAAACGGAAGATGTCTGGAACGAACAATTCAATAAGGCCGGCCGCGCCTACCAGGAACCCAAACTGGTTTTGTTTTCCGGCGCGGTGGATTCCGCCTGCGGTTTCGCCCAATCCGCCATGGGACCATTTTATTGCCCGGCGGATCATAAAGTTTATCTGGATCTGGCGTTTTTCAACGAGCTGCATGCGCGCTTCGGCGCTTCCGGCGATTTTGCCCAGGCATATATCATCGCCCACGAAGTCGGCCACCATGTGCAGACGCAACTGGGAATTATTCAAAAAGTTTCTCAACTGCAGGCGCGTTCCGGCGCCGCCGAAAAAAACAAGCTGAACGTGATGCTGGAATTACAGGCAGATTGCTTGGCCGGTATGTGGGCGCATCAGGCCCAGAAAAAACGCGATATCCTGGAAGAAGGCGATATCGAAGAAGCGCTGAACGCCGCGAGCGCCGTAGGCGATGACCGCATCCAGAAAAAAACGCAGGGTTACGTGGTGCCCGATGCTTTCACCCACGGCAGTTCCGCGCAGCGCGTGAGCTGGTTCAAGCGCGGCTTCGAGCAGGGAAATTTTCAGGCTTGCGATACGTTCAAGGCCGGTTTGTAATTAGCAGCAATTTTTAATTATTCTTTTTTGCTTCAGCGTACTCATTTTGCAGTGACTGGATGAGCTCGCTCACATGAAGAATTCTATCCACCCGCCAGACATTTTGTCCGGCAAAGGCAAAACCTTCCGCAAGTTTGCCTTCGGTAGCATTGCATAGGGCATTGGCAATGCAGTAAGGCGCGTTTTTCATGTTGCATGTGATAATGCAATGAAAAGGGCACTTAAATGGTTTTTTGCCGCCCGTGGCCACGTCATCAATAAATTGATTTCTAATTGCTCTTCCGGGCATTCCCACCGGGCTTTCGATAATGACGATGTCTTCTTTTTTCGCGTGAACATAAGCGTTTTTTATTTCATCGGAAGCGTCGCATTCATACGTTGCCACAAAGCGCGTGGCCATTTGCACGCCGGAGGCGCCCATGTTGATGAATTTATGGATGTCCGCTCCGGAATAAATGCCGCCCGCGGCAATTACCGGAACGGGCTTGCCGTGTTTATCTTCCAGCTCTTTGGCCTGCGCCACAACATCAGGCACAAGTTTTTCGAGCGCATTTTCTTCCTTGAAAATATCTTCTTTTCTGAAACCCAGATGTCCGCCGGCCAAAGGCCCTTCGATAACCACGCCATCCGGAATATAGTTGAATTTTCCTATCCAGCGGCGCGCGATGAGCATTAACGCTTTCGCGGAAGAAACAATAGGCACAAGACGTGTGTGCATTTCTTCTTTCGACAAAAATGACGGCAGGTTTAAAGGTAACCCGGCGCCGGAAAAAATAATATCAGCCTTCTCTTTGATGGCCACTTTAGCCAGCGATGCGTAATTGGAAAGCGCCGACATGATATTTACGCCGATAATTCCCTTGGTAAGGGCTTTGGCTTTTCTGATTTCTTCGGCAAAAACCCTGTTGTTGGCGCCGATGAAATTTGAATATAAATCCTTTGCCAGATGCCCGATTCCGGCTGTGGCGATCACGCCGATGCCTCCGGCGTTGGCCACGGCGGAAGCCAATCTGTTTTTGGAAATGCCCACCGCCATGCCGCCCTGAATGATAGGCACTTTTGCTATCAGACCCCCAATGTTGAGCTCTCTCATGTCCCCCCTCTTTTTGTTACCGGAATAAAAATATTGTGACTTTTATGTGAAGCTAATTTCAAGTTTCGGCATGTAATGCAGAAGTTCCTATATATGTCAAGGGAATCTTAATTAGAAGGTGTACAAGTTATTTCAATAGCAATATTGCATTTTGAGCCAATTCTATAGCTTTTAACATTATTGCTGATTTTTCTTCCGGCCAGTTTACAATTTCTGCATGGCGTTCAGGATTGTTGTCAACTTCTATATCCAACTCAGCTTTATAAACAGAATCCGCAATTATATCTGCACGACCCTTCAAATTCGAGTCTCGCAAAGCCTCACCAATGGACCATATTTGTTTTTCATTAAGTCCTGAAATAATGAATACTGATAATCGTCTATCCGGTGGCGGCATAAAAGCAGTAGGCCTAACAGTATTATTTGATGTTTTATAATATTGTTTTGAATATATGTAACGACCTATTTTTTCACTACCACTTACACTATTCAATATGAGTACAATCTCCGCAAATTATTAATAATTACAGGAGGAAGAAATTCTTCAAAATATTCTGAACCATGCACTTTATTATTTCCTGCAAAAATACCGGCGTAGGTTATTCTGTTCTTACCCCCAACACTAATAGCAAAAATATGTCCTTTCCCTCTATTCCATTCAAAAGCAATTTCGCCTGTTGGCTCACAACTAATTTCTGGCATTTCTATTGATGATGGCAATGAATCAATTATTTTGAATGCTTCATTGTAAGCTTCCTCACTTATAGGATTTGCGCCATAACCATCCCAATCAGGCGCAGAACATTCGTTGTACATTCCAAATAATGAAGTTATTAGACCATATAACGGCTCACCAAAGGTTATAGATTTGGGAGACCATAATCTTTGTATTTCCTCCATGAGGAAATTCCAAGATATATCATTATCGATACCCCTGCCACTGTTGCTAGGACTCATAAGAAAGTTAGAATTAATATAATTTAAAGATTGGATTGCCGTACTCATTAAAATAACTCCTTTGCTTTTTCAGTTATACTCTCAAAAAAAATATTGTTTTTAAAAACACGCAATTTTTCTAGAGTTTGCCACGCCTCCTCTTCATTAAAAATCTCTTTTTGTTTAAAAACATCTATATCCAATATTATTGAAATAAATTTAGGATCTAAAACACCCTCAAAAACTTGCGTTATTATCGCTGCTGCATCTATTTCTGGATCATGTATAACAACTCGTGACAAAAAACTGCTTACTCCCTGAGGAAGCTTTTCCGGGACAATAGGTGACGTTGTAAGATAATCCTCAAAGCGAATAGTTCCAGTAGACTCTATCGGAATATTAATTTTATTTATATATCTTAATGCAACCCTTATTATTTCCGGCGATGTTAAGTCTCTATACATTTGCCACAGTCTAATAGCCTCGTCTCTCAAAGCTTCCCATTTATCATAAGGACTTAATTTATTAAATGTGAACCCATCTATTCGTGCTTGGAATATCTGTTTTCTGTCTGGAGATAAGAATGAATATCCCAGAAATTTATCAGTTACACTTGAAACACCCAGATCACCTTTTTTGAACTCTATCTTCCCTTCTTTTTTGTGACTTTCTGTTTTTTGGGGATATTGTTCTGAGATAGTTTCATGAAGCCTGTTAAATATTTCAACATTATATTCATCCTTAACCTTTACACGAATATCAATTAAGGCTTCTGTTATAGGTGCCCTTTGTAATAAAGAATATTCAGCCACGCCTTATCCCCATTTTCTTATTAAAAATATTACATTTCTTATTAAAGCTAGCTCTCCAAATGTTGCTCCCGATAAATATTAACAAATTTAATTACCCGAAAACTTCTTGTATTTTATATTAAAAATAATCTTATTTCTACTGAAAATACCGAGTTAACCCATAAACTTTTAAAATCTGTATCTTTTAGCACATTTAAAATATGCTCGCATAATTATATCATGATTTTTAAAATCAACTTTTTTTCTTACTCTTATTAGCCTCCAACGCTAGTTTCAGCACTTCCATCATATCACCCACAAAATGGAACTTGATGCTTTTTTGCACATCGTGCGGAATATCTTCCAGGTCTTTTTTATTCCACGCGGGCAGAATGATGGTTTTAATACCCGCGCGGTAGGCAGCCAGCACCTTTTCCTTAATGCCACCCACGGGCAACACCGCGCCGCGCAGGGTGATTTCCCCTGTCATCGCCAGATCTTTCTTTATCTTGCGGTTGGTCAATAGCGATGTGAGAGCCGTAAGCATCGTCACACCCGCGGAGGGGCCGTCCTTGGGAATCGCGCCCGCCGGAATGTGAATATGAATATCCAGATCCTCAAAGAAATTAGCCGGCACGCCCAGCGCTTTGGCGTTGGTGCGGATAAAGCTCAGCGCGGCGGCGGCGGATTCTTTCATCACGTCGCCCAACTGGCCGGTGAGCGTCAGGCTCTTTTTACCTTTCATGGCCGTTGCTTCGATAAAAAGCATATCGCCGCCTACAGGAGTCCAGGCAAGGCCGATGGCAATGCCCGGCTTGGAAATGCGCGCGTCGATATCCGTCATGATACGCACCGCCCCCAGATATTTGTGCAGGTCTTTCGGCGTCACCGTTTTTGTTTTGATTTTACCTTCGGCAATTTCCGCCGCCACGCCGCGGCAGATATTGGCGATTTCGCGCTCCAGATTGCGCACGCCCGCTTCCCTGGTGTAGCCGCAGATAATTCCGTTTAGAGCGGCGGTAGTAATTTTAAGCTGTTCGTCCGTCAGGCCGTTTTCCTTGAGCTGGCGCGGAACCAGGTAACGCTCGGCGATTTTAACTTTTTCCTCCTGCGTGTAGCCGGTAAGTTCGATCACTTCGAGCCGGTCAAGCAGCGCCGGCGGAATCGTATCGAGAATATTGGCTGTGGTGATAAACATCACGTGCGACAAATCAAACGGCACATCCAGATAGTGATCGGAAAACGAATTATTCTGCTGGGGATCCAGCACTTCGAGCAAAGCCGAAGATGGATCGCCGCGGAAATCAGAGCCTACCTTGTCGATTTCATCGAGCATGAAAACAGGATTGTTCGATTCGGCGCGCCGCAAGCCCTGAATAATGCGCCCGGGCAAGGCGCCGATATACGTGCGGCGATGGCCGCGGATCTCCGCCTCGTCGCGCACGCCACCCAGTGATATGCGCACGAATTTGCGTTCGAGCGCCCGCGTGATCGATGTGCCCAGCGATGTTTTACCCGTGCCCGGAGGACCGACAAAACAAAGAATCGGGCCTTTGGAATCGGGCTTCAGTTTGCGCACGGACAGATATTCAATGATGCGCTTTTTGGCTTTGGCAAGTCCATAGTGGTCTTCGTCGAGCACCTCGCGCGCTTTTTTGATATCCAGATTGTCCGGCGTGGATTCATTCCAGGGCAGAGCGGTAATCCAATCAAGATAGGTGGACGATACCGTGTATTCCGCCGAGGCCGGATTCATGCGCGAGAGCCGCTCCAGTTCGCGCAGGGCTTCTTTCTTTGCTTCCTCGGGCAGATTTTTCTCTTCGATCTTCTTGCGGTATTCTTCCGTTTCGACCGTGTTTTCATCCGCCTCGCCCAGTTCCTGCTTGATGGCCTTGAGCTGCTGGCGCAGATAGTATTCGCGCTGGCTTTTATCGATATCGTCCTTGACTTTGGTCTGAATCTTATTGCCCAGCTCCAGAACTTCCATCTGATGATTGACCATGCGCGTCAGTTCTTTCAGGCGCGCTTTGACATCGATGCTGTCGAGTATTTTCTGTTTTTCCTCAATCGGCGCGTTGATAATGGAAGCAATCAAATCCGCCAGCGTGCCTGCTTCGGTGATGGATTTGGCCATCGGCCCGAATTCCGGCGGCAGAAAAGGTGAAAGTTTGAGAATGCGGTCGAACAAAACCAGCAGATTGGCGACCAGCGCCTCGGTTTCGATATCTTTCGCTTCCGCTTCATCAATGACCTTTATCCGCGCCTGCTGGTAAGGCTTGCCTTCGACCAGTTCCACTATCTGAAAACGGCTGATGCCCTGCAAAAGCATTTGCGTTTTGTTTTCCGCAGTTTTCGCCATGCGCAAAATTACGGAACACGTCCCCACATCATGCAAATCTTCCAGCTTGTAGCGGTCGTTTTCTCCCGCGAGTTCCCGTTTGGGCATGATAAGCCCGATGATGCGGTCTTTGGTCATGGCCTCATCGACAAGCTGCGCTGAGTGCCCACCGGAAACTTCCAGCGGCACCATCATCTTGGGAAATACCAAAATATTATAAAGGGAAATGATGGGAATCACTTCCGGGATGTTGAATTTTTTTCCTTCTTCCGGTTTTATTTGTTCAGCCATTAAAATCCTCCAGCCAGATTAGAGAAAATCAGCTTCAGTTATCATTCATTGGTGGTAACGGTGATCCGCTGCGCCCTGTTTGGCGGCAGTTTATTTACGCGGATCATCAGCACGCCGTCGGCGTATGAAGCAACGGCCGATTCCGCGTCCACCATATCCGGCAGGGTAATTCCTCTTTCAAAATAGCCGCGGGGAATTTCCGCCAGGCGGTAGCGGATCGCCTTTTCTTCGGCAATGGCCTTGCGCACGCCGGCAATTCTTATCATGCGGTGATCAAGCTCGATATGCAGTTCTTCCTTGTTCATGCCAGCCACGTCCACCAGGATAATAATTTCCTCCGCGGACTCGTACACATCGATGCCGGGACGCCAGATATTTTCATGATACTTGAAAAGCGGATTAACCAGATGAAAAACCTCGTGAACCGCTTTTTGAAATTCCTCCTCAAAATTACTGCCGAATTTAATTTTGATAAAATTCATTGTTTTCACCTATTTAGGTTGATAATTATTCCGCGGACATGCTTAAAATATAGTGCCCGGCATCCTGTTTGTAAAGGTCTTCTTTCATTATTTGTCTTTAATCATCAAATAGATAGAAAATAAATAGCTGGCTAAAAAATTATCTTTTTGCTATGGAAGCGAGTCCCGGATTGAAAAAGAACAGGCCATCCTAAGTTTTAATTGGTTATACTCACGCCGGTTTCCGCCAAAAAACCAGTAAAAAGATGAGCTGAAGAAATTTAAGATGATGAAAAAAGATCATATAAGAAATATTGCGATAATTTCCCATGTTGACCATGGCAAAACCACGCTGCTTAACGCGATGCTGAAGCAGAGCGGAGTTTTTCGTGTAAATCAGGCGATTGAGGACCGCGTCATGGATTCGCTGGCGTTGGAAAAAGAGCGCGGCATTACCATCATGGCAAAAAACACCGCGGTCGATTACAACGGGGTGAAAATAAACATCGTCGACACGCCGGGACACGCCGATTTCGGCGGTGAAGTGGAACGCAGCCTGAATATGGTAGATGGAGCCATTCTTCTGGTGGATGCCAGCGAAGGGCCCCTGCCGCAGACGCGTTTCGTTTTGAAAAAAGCACTGGGACTGCACCTGCCGATCATTCTGGTTATCAACAAGATTGACCGCTCCGACGCGCGCGTGGAAGAGGTTATCAGTGAAACATACGATCTCTTTATCGATCTGGGCGCGGAAGACAGGCAAATCGAATTTCCCATCCTTTATACCAACGCCAAAAAAGGAGTCAGCCACAAAAAATTAGGCGACGATTGCGACAACCTTGAACCGCTTCTGCAGACAATTATCGATTATATACCAGCGCCGCGGGGAAACGACGAAGATATCCCGCAGTTTCTGGTTACCAATCTGGACTACGATTCATACGTGGGGCAAATAGCCGTCGGACGCCTGCAAAGCGGCCGGCTGGAGATAAACAACAGCTATAGCCTGTGCTCCAAGGAAAAAACTGTCAGCGGCGTAAAATTAACCGCGCTTTACACTTTTTACGGCTTGACAAAAAAACCGGCCGTAAGCGTTGAATCCGGAGATATCATCGCTTTGTCCGGCGTGGAAAATGTTAATATCGGCGATACCATATCATCCTTTACCGAACCGCGGGCGCTGCCGCGCCTGCTGGTAGATGAACCAACGGTATCGATGATGTTTTATGTCAACGACAGCCCTTTTGCCGGGAAGGAAGGCAAGTATCTTACTTCGCGCCATTTGCTGGAGCGTCTGGAAAAAGAAGCGCTGCGCAATGTAGCCATTAAAATCGGGAAACTGGACAGAACGGACGCGTTTGAAGTTTGCGGGCGCGGGGAGTTGCAGATGGCGGTACTGGTGGAAACAATGCGCCGCGAGGGTTATGAAATGATGGTTTCCCGCGCGCGGGTAATTACCCATGAGCAGGACGGCAAAACATATGAACCGGTGGAAAGACTTTTTCTGGATATACCGGAAGAGTTTGTGGGAAAAATCACGGAAAAATTATCCATAAGAAAAGGGCGCATGGAGAGTCTGATCAATAAAGGCTCGGGTAGAGTGAGCATGGAATTTCTGATTCCTTCGCGGGGACTGATTGGCTTCCGCAGTCAGTTTTTGACCGATACGAAAGGCGGCGGCGTGATGAATTCGCTGTTTGAGGAATACGCGCCCTGGTTCGGCTCAATCCCGCAGCGCATGGCGGGCGTATTGGTTGCTGACCGCCCGGGGCGCGTTACATCTTATGCCAGCTACGCCATGGAAGACCGCGGCGAAATGATCGTGGAAGTAGGCACGGAAGTTTACGCGGGTATGATCGTGGGAGAGCGCAACCGACCGCAGGATTTAACGGTCAACATCGTCAAGGAAAAGAAACTCACCAACATGAGAGCGTCGGGCTCCGACGCGACGGTTATCCTGCGCCCGCCGCACATTTTATCCCTGGATCAGGCGATAGAATTTATCGCCGAAGACGAACTTGTGGAGGTGACGCCGAAAAGCGTCCGCTTGAGAAAAATGGAGCTTGACGCCACCAAGCGCCAGCAAAAAGCGCGCAAAGATGAATAAATTCACTTTATCATTCCGGCGGTGATAATCAGAGCCATAACGTCTTTGCGAGAGTGCAACGACCGAAGCAATCTCTTATCCGTTGTGTATTATTGAGATTGCCACGTCCGCCGCAGCGGACTCGCAATGACAAAAAGAATGAATGCTGCAACGGAAACTTCCTGTACGACAAAAAATATGATTACGGAAATTCGGAAAAACTTTTATCGCATCACTTCACGCATGCCTTATCGCCTGCGCCACGTGCACGCTTATCTTTTGGCGCAGGATAAAAACCTCGCGCTTTTCGACACGGGCCTGAATACTGATGGCGCGCTGGCGGCGTTGGATGGTGATTTGCAGAGCGTTGGCTTTGATATTAACAATATCAGACAAATTTATCTGACACACGTGCATACCGATCATTGCAGTATGGCGGGTTTGCTGCAGAAAATGACCGGCGCGAAAATTTATCTATCCGAGCCGGCCTTTGAGGAATACAGGCATTACCGCAAGGCGGATGAAGCGGTAACGATGGCCAGAAGTTTCTACGCGCGCCACGGCATGACACCGGCGGAGATAGATATGATTATCGATGAATTTGAAGATATCCGCAGTATAATCGAGGAATTCAGTGCCGATGGTTTTTTGCAGGATGGGCAAGAATGTGAATTCGGA
>JBBIHZ010000011.1:0-3857 GCA_037446735.1 Deltaproteobacteria bacterium | reverse complement strand
GGCGGCCATGTTTGTTTTTTCTTTCCCCGGGAAAAATTTCTTCTGGCCGGAGACCACATCCTGCCTTATATCGCGCCGAGCCTTACCCCGAATATATTCGACGATAATTACCGGCCGCTTAAAACTTATCTTGCCTCACTTGCCGCCATAGAAAACCTGGGCTGCGCGGAGATTTATCCCGGACACGGCAATTCTTTCTCCGGCGTGGCCGAAAGAATCGAAGAAATCCGCACCCATCATGAAAAACGTAAAAACTGGTTTGGCGGTTTTTTAAGCAACTCTTTGAAAACCACACGCGAGGTGGCCAGGAAAATATTCGGAGAAGATTTGCCCGATTTTGAAAAATTTCTGGCGCTCAATGAAACATTCGTGTATCTGCAGGAGCTCAAATCCGAAGGAAAAATAACGGAAAAAATGGAAAATAATGTTTTCGTCTATAATCTTTCCTGACACGAGGTTGGCGTGAGTAAGTTACTGCAAAAAGAAATAGAAAAACGTCGCACTTTCGGTATCATCAGCCATCCCGACGCGGGTAAAACCACGCTGACGGAAAAGCTGCTGCTTTTCGGCGGCGCGATACAGATGGCCGGCGCGATAAAGGCCCGCAAGGCTTCGCGCCACGCGCTTTCCGATTGGATGTCTATCGAAAAGGAACGCGGCATTTCCGTGACCTCGTCGGTAATGAAATTCGAATACGCGGACTGCGACATAAATCTTCTGGACACGCCTGGACACCAGGATTTTTCCGAAGATACTTACCGCGTGCTTACCGCGGTGGATAGCGCCTTGATGGTTATCGACGGCGCCAAAGGCGTGGAGACGCAAACACAGAAGCTGATGGAAGTTTGCCGCCTGCGCAATACACCGATTATCACTTTTATCAATAAGCTCGACCGCGACTGTCTGCCGCCGCTGGAAATACTTTCGGATATCGAAGATAAATTGCAGATTGAATGTTCGCCATTATCCTGGCCGATCGGCATGGGCAAACGCTTCAAAGGCGTTTATAATTTATACGATAAAAAACTGCACCTTTTCACGCCCGGCAAAGACAAACGCTCGGCAGAAGGCGTGGTCGTTGAAAAATTAAATGATCCGCTGCTCGACGAATTGCTGGATAGCCAGGCCAAAGAACTGCGGGAGGAAATAGCCCTGCTCGAGGGCGCGGCCAATCCTTTTGAAATCAAGGAATACCTAAAGGCCGGCCAGACACCGGTTTTCTTTGGCAGTGCCATCAACAACTTCGGCGTCAAGGAACTGCTCGACGCTTTTGTGGAAATCGCCCCGCCGCCGGTCGCGCGTCCGACAATCACACGGACGGTAAACCCCGACGAAGACGAATTTTCCGGTTTTGTTTTTAAAATTCAGGCCAACATGGATCCGGCGCACCGCGACCGCATCGCTTTTCTCCGTATCTGCTCAGGAAAATTTCAGCGCGGCATGCGCGTGATGCATCATCGCATCGGTAAGGAAGTCTCGTTGGCTAATGCCACTATTTTCATGGCGCAGGACCGCACTAATGTCGAAGAAGCGTATCCGGGTGATATCATCGGCCTGCATAATCACGGCACGATAAAAGTCGGCGACACTTTCACGCAGAAAGAATTTTTAAAATTCACCGGCATTCCGCATTTCGCGCCGGAACATTTCTGCCGCGTGCGGCTCAAGGATCCGCTGCGCATGAAGCATCTGCAGAAAGGATTAACCCAACTTTCCGAAGAAGGAGCCATACAGGTTTTCCGGCCTCTGTGGGGTTCGGATAATATCCTAGGCGCGGTGGGCGCGCTGCAGTTTGACGTGACCATGGCACGCCTCAAGGACGAATACAGCGTTTACGCCGATTACGAAAAAGCGGATTACGCCGCCGCGCGCTGGGTCACCTGTGATGACGCGAAACTTCTGGAAGATTTTCAGAAAAAGAATCAAGCCAACCTGGGCCTCGATACGGAAGGCAATCTCGTGTATCTGGCGACAAGCGAATGGCGGCTGAGTCACGCCATGGAAGAATGGCCCAAAGTTAAATTCCACAAAACCATGGAAAAAAGCTAAATAACTTTTCCTTGTTTCAAATCTATATTTTTCAAATAATCTTACTTGTTTTTTGCCTTCAAATATGCCACAAAACGGTATCATTATCCAAGCTTCCTGACTCCGGGGAGGTCATATGCTAGATCAGAAAAAATCCGTGATATCCTGGGCAATGTATGACTGGGCAAATTCGGCTTTTGCCACCACCGTCATGGCCGGTTTTTTCCCTATCTTCTTTAAAGAGTATTGGGCTGATCCCAATCTGCCACAGCAAAGCACTTTCTATCTTGGCCTCGCTAATTCTATTGCTTCCATCATCGTCGCCGCGCTCGCGCCTTTTCTGGGGGCGGTGGCTGACCGAGGTTCAGCCAAAAAGAAATTCCTTTTCTTCTTTGCTTTCCTGGGCGTGGTCATGACCGGTTCGCTGTTCATGGTGGCGCAGGGGCATTGGATGCAGGCCGTTATATTCTATGTGGCTGCTACCATTGGTTTTTCAGGCGGTAATATTTTTTATGATTCTCTCATCACCGGCGTGTCGTCAGATAAGAAAATGGATGTTACCTCCACTCTCGGTTACGGCCTTGGTTATATCGGAGGCGGCCTTCTTTTTCTGCTCAATGTTTTGATGTTCCAGTTTCCTCAATTTTTCGGTATCCCCGGTAAGGCTATGGCCATAAAACTTTCATTTTTATCCGTGGCCATTTGGTGGGCGGTCTTTTCCGTACCCCTGTTTCTTTTTGTTAAAGAACCCAAGGCCGAAAAAAGCGCGCCTCTTGCCCAGGCGGTTATTGAGGGCTGGCAGCAGCTTGTCACAACGCTGCGCGATATCAGACATCTGAAAGTAGTAGGGCTTTTTCTGCTGGCTTACTGGTTTTATATCGACGGAGTGGATACAATTATCCGCATGGCGGTGGATTACGGAAAGTCGCTGGGCTTTGACAGCGGCGCGCTGATTGCCGCCTTGCTTATGGTGCAGTTTATCGCTTTCCCCGCAGCGATATTATACGGTTTGTTTTCCAGGCGCATCGGCACGAAAAAAGCCATTATGGTGGCGATCTGCGCGTATATTCTTATTACCGTACTGGCTTTTTTCATGACGCAGAAATGGCATTTCTTCGCTCTGGCCGCCTGCATCGGACTTTTTCAGGGCGGCATCCAGGCGCTCAGCAGAAGTCTCTTCGCGCTGATCATTCCCGCAAATAAATCCGCGCAGTTTTTCGGATTCTTCAACATGCTGGGTAAATTCGCGGTGGTTTTCGGCCCGGTGCTGATGGGCACCATCACGCTTATTACCGGCAATGTCCGCTACGGCATTCTCTCCGTCGTCGTGCTGTTCATCATCGGCGCGATTCTACTTTCGCGCGTCAATGTGGAAGAAGGCAAGCGCATGGCTAAAAAATATTTGTAATATGCCGTTTCAGGAGGCGAAAAATGTCACTGAATGAAAAACAAACCGTGATCGTTACGGCAATAATAATTGGCGTTTGTTTCTTAATCGGCCTGGCTGCCGGAGGATATTTTATCGGCAAGGCCGGGGCGCGCTTTAAAGCTGATGTCCGCACGGTAACGGTCAAGGGATTGGTGGAAAAAGAAGTAAAGGCCGACCAGGCTGTCTGGACATTGTCTTTTAGGCGGGCCAGCGAAAACCTGAAAGACGCGCACGCCAGAATAAGTGGCGACAGGGAAGCAACAATCGCGTTTCTCAAAAATCAGGGGTTCAAGGAAAATGAAATAAGCATTCAGCCTGTAAAAATTGTCGATAAGCTGGCGCGCGATTACGATTCCGGCCAGGCCAACGAACGCTACAGATACGTTGTCACCAATTCCGT
>JBBIHZ010000010.1:0-17176 GCA_037446735.1 Deltaproteobacteria bacterium | reverse complement strand
GAGGTATCCGCCAAGAAAAAACAGGGCATCGAAGAACTGCTGGAAATGATCCTGCTGCAGGCGGACGTGATGGAGCTTAAAGCCGATCCGACACTGCCCGCGCACGGCATCATTATCGAATCCAAACTGGATCGCGGCCGCGGCCCGGTGGCGACGGTCCTCATCCAGGAAGGGACGCTCAGAGAAAGCGATTCCTTTGTTTCCAAAACTGAATACGGGCGCGTGCGGGCGATGGTCAATGACCAGGGGCGGCGCGTGAAAGAGGCGGTTCCGTCCATGCCGGTGGAAGTCATCGGATTTTCCAGTGTGCCGCAGGTCGGCGCGGAATTTTTCGGCATCGCCGACGAAAAAAAAGCGCGCGAGATCGCGGAATACTGGATAAGAAAAACCAGAGAAAGGGAACTTTCCGCGTCCTCAAAGATTACGTTGGAACAGCTCTACCAGAAAATCAAAGAAGGCGTTAAAGATTTCAATGTCATAATCAAGGCGGATGTACGCGGCTCCATTGAAGCGATCAGCGACGCTTTGAACAAACTCTCCACGGATGATGTAAGGTTGAAAATTATCCACAGTTCCACCGGCACAATCAGCGAAACGGACGTTTTGCTTGCTTCCGCGTCCAACGCCATCATTATAGGTTTCAATGTCCGGCCGGACGCGCGCGTCACGGAAATCGCGGAGCTCGAAGGCGTGGAGATAAAGCTTTATGACATTATCTATAACGTGATTGCGGATGTGCGGGCCGCCATGGAAGGGCTGCTGGAGCCGGAATACAAGGAAGTGGTGCAGGGCCGCGCGGAAGTGCGCGAACTTTTCAAGGTGCCCAAGGTGGGCACTATCGCCGGCAGTTACGTTACTGACGGCAAAATACCGCGCAGCGCCAGTCTAAAGCTTTTACGCGAAGGCGTGGTTGTTTTCGACGGAAAAATATTATCGCTGAAGAGATTCAAAGATGACGCCCGCGAAGTGCTGGCGGGATTTGAATGCGGCATCGGCATCGAAGGATTCAACGATATTCATGTGGGCGATGTAATTGAGGCCTACACCAGCGAAAGAATTGAGAGAAAACTTTAAGATCGCTTTATGGTTATCGGCTACGGCATCATTAATTTGCGCCTGGCTCAATGCAACTCTTTAAAAGAGAAAAGGAGTGTCTTAAACAAGATTATCAAGCGGACACAAAATGAATTCAACGTGTCCGTGGCCCAGGTCGGCAAACTGGATCACCATAAATACGCTGAAATCGGCTTTGCCTGTGTCGGCAATGATTCCAGCTATATCAACGCAAAAGTTGACCACTTGCTCCGGTTTATTGATACCATGCACATCGCCGAAACATTGGACAGCAAAATTGAAATCATGACTGTTTCCGGATGGGCGGAAGCAAACATGGCTAACGAAATAAAATATGACGAATTTTAAAAGAGCGGACAGAGTTGCCGAACAGATAATGGCGGAGGTATCCGAAATATTTTTTTCGGAAGTGAAAGACCCGCGCGTGCACGCCTTAACCATTACCGCCGTAAAAGTAAGCGACGATCTTCGCAACGCGAAAATATTCTTCGTGGAAATGGGAAAGGATGAATGCTCCCTGGAAATGCGCGCCGGCCTTGATCACGCAACCAATTTCGTGCGCCGGGAACTGGGCAGAAGGATGCAGCTGCGCTTTGTGCCGCAAATCAGCTTCGTCCACGACCAATCTTTCGGCTACGGCAGCCGCATCGATAAAATACTGGCGGATATCGCCAAAACGGAAAATTTAGAATGATTGAAGACATCATTGCCGCGATAAACGAGGGAGGAAATTTCCTGATTACCTCCCATATAAAGCTCGATGGAGACGCGCTGGGTTCGGAATTGGCCCTCTACCTGACGCTGACAAAGTCGGGCAAGAAAGCCGTTGTGTATAATGAAGACCCAACCCCAAGCCATTACCGTTTTTTGCCATCGGCGGAAAAAATTTTGCATGAACTGCCTGATGTCAACGATTTTGACGTCGCTTTCATTCTGGATTGCAGCGAGATAGAACGCGTGGGCAATAAGGCCAAGGAGATTGCCAAAATTAAAAAAATCATCAATATAGACCATCATATTTCCAATAACGGCTTTTCTCCGTTAAAACTGTGGGACGGCCAGGCGAGCTCTACTGGCGAGCTGATGTTTCGCCTGTTTGAACAAATGAATATCAGCATGACCCCGGAAATATGCACTAATTTATACGCGGCAATCCTCACCGACACGGGCGGTTTTCGTTACGCCAGCACTTCCTGGGACACCCTATGGGCAGCAGGCAAGTTGGTCGAAGGAGGAGCCAATCCCCAGTGGATTTCCGAAAACATTTACGAAAGCGATGCGCCGGCAAAAATCTTTTTGCTGAAAAAAACGCTGGAGACGATATCATTGGATATGGAAAATCAGGTGGGCTCGCTGGTGGTCACGAAAAAAGCCCTGGCCGAAACCGGCGCAACCTATGAACATACGGAAGGATTTGTGGACATTCTGCGCTCGGTCAAGGGAATCTCCATATCTGTTTTGTATACACATATGGATGACAATTCATATAAAGTCAGCCTGCGTTCAAAAGGAAAAGTGGACGTGGAAAAAATAGCAAAGATGTTCGGAGGCGGCGGACACATAAACGCGGCCGCCTGTCGTATCAAGGGGGATATTGAAACAATCAAAAGAGATGTCCTCAGAGCTGTAAAAGAAACACGGTGACTTATGAATGGTGCGGTGATCATCGATAAACCTGCGGGAAAAACTTCCCACGATATAGTGCAGCAAGTAAAAAAAATACTTGGCGCCAAGAAAGCAGGTCATACCGGCACGCTAGACCCGATGGCCACAGGCGTTCTTCCCATATGCCTGAATGAAGCGACTAAACTGGCTGGCCTTCTTGCGGCAAACGAGAAAGAGTACCGGGCGATAATGCTGTTGGGCGTCAAGACAGACACCATGGACACTGCGGGTAAAGTTATTGCCACGTCGAAGGAAATGCCGGAGGAAAAGATAATACATGATGTCATAAATCAAATGGCGGGAAAAATAAAGCAGGTTCCTCCCGCATATTCGGCGGTAAAGCATCGCGGCGAACCTTTATACAAATGGGCCAGAAAAGGAATCTTCCCGGATGCCATGCCCCGTGAGGTGGAAATTTTTGATATTGAAGTAGAAAATATTCGTTTGCCGCAGGTCACCTTCAGGGTGGTCTGTTCCAAGGGAACCTATATCCGTGTACTGTGCGCAGATATCGGCGAAAAGCTGGGTTGCGGCGCATGTTTGCACAGCCTGCGGCGGCTGCGCAGCGGGGCTTTTTCTGAAGAAATGGCCGCATCGCCCGAGCGGATAAAAAACGAACTGTCGCACGGTTTCTTGCCCATGGAACAACTACTGCCGTCGCTGAAAGAGGTTGAAGTGGAAAGCGTTTTTGCCAAGAAACTGCGCAATGGATTCCAGCCGTCGATAGACATGATGAAGGGTCATGTTCATCCTTTTCTTGGCCAGGGAGATATGGTAAAGATTATAGATAGCGAAAAGAAGCTCGTTGCCCTAGCGCAGATGACAGTTGCGGCAGGCATGCTTAATAAGTTAGATGGGAATTTCCCTGCCGCCAGAATTATCAGAGTGTTCAGCGCCGCAAACGGCTGACGTTTGCTTAATTATTAATGGAATTAATCATTTAGGAGGATGAAGAGTGTTAGATTCGGGAAAAAGAAAATCATTGATTGAAAATTATCGTCTGCATGAAAAAGACACCGGCTCACCGGAAGTCCAGGTAGCGCTGCTCAGCGCCAGGATAGAGTATCTGACTGAGCATTTCAAAGCGCACAAAAAAGATCATCATTCACGCCGTGGTTTGCTCAAACTCGTCGGACAAAGAAGAAGGCTCCTTAACTACATTAAGGATAATGACGTCGAACGCTATCGTAAGCTAGTCAAAAGTCTTGGACTCAGAAAATAAAAACTATCAATGGTTTAATAATGCCGCACTCCGGATGAGAAAACCGCTACACAACGGCCTAAGGGTGTGGTGTGTTTATTTTTTGAGCCTAACGTTGACATAAAGATTTTTAGGATCAGATGGAGGAAAATTAATGAGTAATGTATTCAGCACGGAATTTGCCGGGCGTAATGTCTCTTTGAAAACGGATTATGTCGCCGGACAGGCCGACGGGTCGATTCTTGTTTACTATGGCGATACAGTGGTCCTCGTAACGGCGGTTTCCACGAAAACGGCGCGTCAGGGTGTTGATTTTCTGCCGCTCACGGTTGATTATCAGGAAATGAATTTCGCCGCGGGAAAAATTCCCGGCGGTTTTTTCAAAAGAGAAGGGCGTCCCAACGAAAAGGAAATTTTGACTTCGCGCATAATCGACCGCTCGATCCGCCCCTTGTTTCCCAAAGGATATTACAGCGAAACTCAATTAGTCGCCACTGTTCTTTCGGTGGATAAAGAAAACGATTCCGATGTTGCAGCAATGGTCGGCGCGTCTGCCGCGCTGGAAATTTCCAATATTCCCTTCAAGGGGCCAATCGGCGGCGTGCGTATCGGAAAAATAAACGGCGCGCTGGTTTGCAACACATCGGCGGAAAAAATGCAGGAAAGCGAACTGAACATTTTCATGGTCGGCAGAAAAGTAACGCCATCCAAATCCGGCCGTCCCTACGATGTGGAACTGGTCATGATGGAAGGTGATGCTAAGGAAGTTGGGGAAGAAGTTATCATTGAAGCCATCAATTTCGGACTGGAAGCGATTCGCCCGGTAATCGATCTGCAGGATAAAATGCGCGCGGCCGTGGGCAAAGCTAAAAGAACAGTGGAAGAAGCAAAAACGGACGAGGAATTAATCGCCAGCGTGAGCCGTGACGCTTTGGAAGGGCTCAAACTCGCATACAACATGCCCCGTAAAATGGAGCGCTACGCAAAACTGGCTGAAGTCAGGGAAAAAACCGTCAAAAGTGTCGGCGGGGAAGACGCTGATTTATGCGCCAAAACAGCCGTGATCATCGAGGAGCTTGAACGGCGTATTTTACGGGAAATGATTATCAAGGAAAAAAGAAGAATTGACGGCAGAACTTCGGTGGATATCCGCCCGATAAGCTCTGAAGTCGGGGTTTTACCGCGCGCCCACGGCTCGGCTTTATTCAACCGCGGCGAAACACAGGCGCTGGTCGCGCTCACGTTGGGTACGTCTTCCGACGAACAGCGCATGGATTATGTAAGCGGCGAGGAATTGCGCTCTTTTATACTGCATTATAATTTCCCGCCTTACAGTGTCGGCGAGGCAAGGCCCCTGCGCAGCCCGGGCCGGAGAGAAATAGGTCACGGCGCGCTGGCCCGGAAATCGCTGGTGCCGATTCTGCCCTCGCCGGAAGAATTCCCTTATACCATAAGAATTGTTTCGGAAATTCTCTCTTCCAACGGTTCTTCTTCCATGGCCACCGTCTGCGGCGGCGCCCTTTCGCTGATGGACGCCGGCGTTCCCGTAAAAAATATCGTGGCCGGTATCGCGATGGGACTTCTGAAAGAAGGGGAAGAGGTGGTCATCCTCTCCGATATTCTTGGCGATGAGGACCACGCCGGGGACATGGATTTTAAGGTTTGCGGCACGGATAAAGGAATAACCGCCATGCAGATGGATATTAAAATCGACGGCCTCACCGAAGAAATTTTGCGCAAAGCCCTTGAGCAGGCGCGCGCGGGTAGAATTTATATTATTGAAAAATTGCGCCAGACAATTGCCGCGCCCCGCGCGGATATTTCCGTCTACGCGCCGCGGATCACGACAATAAAAGTCAAGGAAGATCAGGTGAGAACCGTCATCGGATCCGGCGGCAAAAACATCAGACAGATTATCAGTGAAACCGGCGTAACCATTGATGTCGAAGATGACGGCACGGTAACAATCGCTTCAGTGGACGCGGAAGCGGCGGCGCGCGCTGTTGCTATGGTCAAATGGCTTACTGAAGAGGCGGAAATCGGCAAAATTTACAACGGCACGGTGAAAAAAATTGTTGATTTCGGAGCTTTCGTGGAAATTTTGCCGGGCACGGAAGGCCTGTTGCATATATCGCAGATTGCCAAAGAGAGAATCAACAAGGTCACGGATGTTTTGCAGGAAGGCGATGAGGTCATGGTAAAGGTGCTGGAAATAGACAAGCAGGGTAAAATTCGCCTCAGCCGCAAGGAAGCAATGGGCCAGCAGGTCAAATAATATTTTAACCACATCATTTTTCTTGCCGATCCTTTTTGTGATTAATTTCAGACAATCACAAAAAGGATTTTTCTTTGCTAATATTTTCTGCTAAGAACACGGAATAATTTCCGGAAACAATTAATATGCAACAGCAAATTAAAGTCTTTGTGCAAAGAACGAGTGGAAATGACGATATTCCGCTTCCCCAATACATGACGGAACTTGCCGCTGGCATGGATATTTTTGCCGCCGTCATCAATGATGAAATTATCAAGCCGGGCGAAAGGAAAAAAATCCCCGCCGGCATCAAAATAGCGCTGCCCGCGGGATACGAGGCGCAAATCAGGCCCCGTAGCGGCCTGGCGCTCAACCAGGGCATAACACTGCTTAATTCACCGGGCACGATTGACGCCGATTACCGCGGCGAAATTGCCCTGATTGTCATCAACCACGGTGATGATCCCTTTGTGATTAAAAGGGGAATGCGCCTCGCGCAGATGGTCATACAAAAAATCTGCCGTATCCAATGGGTGGAAAGCGCCGATTTGCCGGAAACACCGCGGGGCAGCGGCGGGTTCGGGCATACAAAAAAATAATTTTTTATTCCCGCTTTATCTTATAAATTTTTGCAATTAACACAGAAGAATGATAATAAAGCCATGGCTTTCACGGTTAAATATTTATGAAAAAATTCAAAATCAGCAAAACCATCAAGGAAATAAACGAAAAAATCAAAAGCGGCAAAGCCGTTGTGGTTACCGCTGAAGAAATGATCGATATCGTGGAGAGAAACGGAGAGGTGGAAGCGGCGCACAAAATCGACGTTGTCACCACGGGAACATTCAGCGCGATGTGCTCCTCGGGCGCTTTCCTCAATTTTGGCCATACATCCCCACGTATTCGCGCCTCCAAAGTGTGGCTCAACGATGTGCCCGCGTACGGGGGCATCGCCGCCGTGGATTGCTATATCGGCGCCACTGAAGTCGTGGAAGGCGACCCGCTCAACAGCGTTTATCCGGGAGAATTCAACTACGGCGGCGGTCATGTTATCGAGGACCTGGTGAGCGGCAATATCGTTAAATTGCGCGCCGAAGGATACGGCACCGACTGTTATCCCGCGCGCAAGCACGAAAAAAATATCACGCTTCACGATTTAAACAACGCCTTCCTTTTTAATCCGCGCAACGCCTATCAGAATTACAATTGCGCGGTAAATTTATCCGATACGACAATTTACACGTACATGGGGATGCTGCGCCCGCGCATGGCTAACGCCTCTTACGCTACATCGGGACAGCTCAGCCCATTATTCAATGATCCTTATTATCGCACCATAGGAATCGGCACCCGCATATTCTTGGGCGGTGCGCAGGGATTCGTCGCCTGGCCTGGCACTCAGCATAATCCGGATGTGCCGCGCGGCCCCAATGGCGTTCCCAAACAGGGAGCCGGTACGATTGCCGTGATTGGCAATCTCAAAGAAATGAACCGCGAATGGCTGGCGGGCGCGAGCATTTTAGGTTATGGAGTTTCGCTTTTCGTCGGAATCGGCATTCCTATTCCGATCCTCAATGAAGAAATGGCGCGTTTTACCGCGGTAAAAGACGAAGATATCTATACCCAGGTCTACGACTACAGCATGGACTACCCCAAGGGCCAGGCCAAACCCATAGCCGAGGTAAGTTATAAAGAACTGCGCAGCGGAAACATCATCATCGACGGCAAAAATGTTCTCACTGCTCCCCTTTCGAGTTACTACAAGGCGCAGCAAATCGCCGACATTCTGAAAGAATGGATCGAAGCAGGTAAATTTTTTATCGGTGAGTCGCAGCTTAACCTGCCCTCGGTGAAAATATAAATTACGTTTTTCCATGACATTTCTGAAAAAATATTTTCACTATAAGTGAAGTATTTAACATCACCTAAAAGCCCCTTTTTTCTTCATCTCAGGAATAAAAAATTTTATCAGCGGCTAAGTGCAAGTAATTATTAGCCATATTAATTAATATTGCTTAACATTAATTAATATTAATCTTTTTTCTTGACTTTCGATAAAAATTATTGTTTTTTAGGAATCATTATGAGGTGAAGCTTTAATTATGGTAGATAATATCAAGAAAAACAGAGTAAAAAAAATCAGGGAAGGCATTCCTCTGAGCATCGCTGAATTGGCCAGAAAATCCGGATTAACGCCTCAGACCATCGCCAAAATGGAAAAAGGTTTATCCACAAGAAAAAATTCGGAACTGAAAGTGGCGAAAGCGCTGCAAAAACCGTATGAGGAAGTGTTTCCTTGAAAAAGGATCATAGCACAGAAGATATTTTTGCCAATTTCAAAACCGGAAAGGATATTAATTCGTGAAGATCGGCAGATATCTGGTTGCTTTTCTGGTCATAATGGCTCTTTTGATAACATTCGGCAACAGAGGGCTGGTTGATAATTATCTGATGAACCGAAAGCTGGCTTCTCTGAAAAAGGAGAATCTAAAAATTGCCATGGAAAATGAAGAGCTGAAGAAAAAAATCATGTTGCTTAAGGAAGACGCCGCTTATCTGGAATATACAGCGCGCAGCGAGTTGGGAATGGTCAGGCAAGGAGATATAATTTACCGGCTGGTAAAATAAAACGATTAAAAAATAAATATACATATTTTAAGGTGCTTTAATGCTTGATATCAACAACCTATTTACCAGAACCAAAAAACTTGTCGGCCTGGACATTGGCTCCGGCTCTCTTAAGCTGGCTGAGGTACTCACAACTTCAAGCGGTCATGTTCTTAACCGTTTTCTGCAGTTGCCCTTGCCCAAAGGAATTATCTCAGAAGGCATGGTAAACGATTCCCGCGCGCTTTCCGCGAAAATCAAAGAGCTTTTCTGGAATTCAGGCTGCCGCGGCAAAGGCGTGGTCACCGCTCTTTCCGGCAATTCTGTCGTGGTGAAAAAAGTGACTTTCGCGCAGATGGACGACGTGGAACTGCGCGATTTAATCCGTGATGAAGCGGGAAAATACCTCCCCTTCGATAATATGGATGATGTCAACTATGACTTTCAGATTTTGGGCGATAATGAATATAACCCCAATCAGATGGACGTTATCATCGTCGCGGCCAAAAAGGACATTGTGGATACTTATGTGGAGGCAATCACCGCCGCCGGCCTTACCGTTGCCATAATGGATGTTGATTCTTTCGCGCTGGAAACTATGTACGAAGCCAATTACGAATACGAAGAAAACGACATTGCCGTAATCGTCCGCATAGGGGCAGACCTGACCAATATCAACGTCATTAAAGGAAGCATGTCCATATTCACCCGTGATTTCACCATGGGGGGCAACTCCATCACGGAAGGCTTGCAGGAGAGATATGGCGTTTCTTTTGACGAAGCGGAGATAATAAAAGTCGAGGGATTGCCTGGAAGCGAGCAGGATAACGCCGATTTAAGAAACACGATTCTCGATTTCGCCGACCCGATTTGCTCCGAAATTGAAAGATCCATTGATTATTTTCGTTCTACCTTCGGCGGTGAATTCATTAAGCGTGTATTGCTCACCGGGGGCACATCAAAAATACCGGGGTTAGCCGCCAATTTATCACAAAGACTTAATGTAGATACGGAACTGGTAAATCCGCTTTTAAAAATCGGATTTAATAAAAGAAATGTTAACCCAAAGAATCTGGAAAGCATTAAGCCTGTTGCCGCCGTGGCTATCGGCCTGGGCTTAAGGAGGATAGGCGACAAATGATTAAAATTAATCTTTTACCCTATCGTGAAAAAGAAAAGAAAGAAAATCTGTCCCGTCAGATATCTCTTATTGTGGGCTCTGTTGTTGTTTTTATTCTTTTGCTCGTTTTAGTGCACGTTAATATGAATGCTGCAATTAGCGCCCTGGAAACAAAAAACAAAGAGGCGGAATCTTCTTTGGCCATTCTGAATAAAAAAATCGGTGATATTGAAAAATATAAACGTGACAAAGAAGAACTGGAGCAAAAGCTTGACGTTATCGTAACGCTGGAGGAAAACCGCCTCGCTCCCGTGAAGATTCTGGATGACTTGGCCATGTTGGTTCCCGCTAAAAGCATTTGGCTTACCAAAATTACACAAAAAGATAATCGCCTGACCATTGAAGGAAACGGCAGAGATAACATCGCTGTAGCCAATTTTATGAAAACAATCGAGAATTTTGAACCTATAAAGACGGTTGATTTAATATCAGCAAAAAGAGTAGAGATTGCAGGCATTACCTTTCAGAATTTCAATTTCTCCTGCGTTATGAAAAGAGGATTTTAATATGGCTATAACCGTTGAAGACATCAAAAAAATGTCTCCTCAGATGAAAGCTTTAAGCATCGCGGGCATTTTTGTTCTTATTGCCGTCTTGTATTATGTTTATTTTTTCAGCGCTATGTGGGGGAAAAAATCTTCTCTGGAAACAAAACTGGAGGCGACAAGAACTCAAATTCAACAAAAAGAAAAAATAGCGCTGCAACTGGATAAATATATTGCTGAAGTGGATGTTTTAAAAGAAAATTATAAAATAGCATTGGAAAAACTTCCCGACCAGCGGGAAATCCCCGGCCTTTTCCATGCCGTGGCCTCTTCCGGCAAGGAAACAGGAATTGATTTTTTATTGTTCGAACCGCTTGCCGCTGTTCCGAAAGCGATGGTAACAAAGGCGGCCGAAAAGGAAAAACTTAGTGACTCTCTGAAACCATCCACCGAAAGACAAGATAAACGGCAGAAGGCCGCCAAACCGGCACAGGGGCAAAAAGCCGCTGAATCTCAGCCTGAACCTTTTTACGAAGAAATCCCTGTCAAAGTAACGGTAATCGGTACTTATCAAAGCATATTACATTTCTTCGAAAAAGTGGCCAAATTGCCGCGTATCGTTAATATTTCCGAAATTTCCATGGGGGACAGAAAGGATGTAAAAGGCCGGGGATATGTTATCACCGCAACATGTACGATCAAAACATACATGTTTATCGATAAAAAAGAAAAAGCAGGTGGAAAAACCTCATGATAAAATTGAATTTATCTAAATTTTTAATTGTTTTACTGATCTTTTTTATGTCTGCTTTTTTATCTTTTGCAGAAAGTAATGAAGAAGGCACTGATGAAGCTAAACCCTCTGTTGACACTGCAGATGCCGAGGAAACACAAGCCAAAATTCAACAAAAACTGGCTTCAATCGCCCAGCTGACCGAGGGATCATACAGCTATAATCCGGTGGGTAAACCCGATCCATTCCGACCTTTTATTGATATTGACGTATCTGCAAAAAAAATAGAGCCTAAAAAGGATGATTCTAAAAATTTATCTTCTATTTTTCCTCTTCAGCGTGTTGCGACTGAAAATTTTCGCCTCGTTGGCATTATAGGCAATGAAACACGACGCTTGGCTATTGTGGAGGATGCTGCAAAAAAATTCTACCCCTTATTTAAGGGAACGCATATCGGTACTAAAAGCGGCAGAGTTATCGATATAATGACAGACCGCGTGATCGTGGAAGAACGCGAAGAAAATAAACCCCAAAGAGTAATTTTAAAGCTACGTAAAGATTAGGCGAGGTAAATTTATGAATAAATACATATCAAAAATAATGGGCGTTATGATTATCACGGTGTTTGCCTTATGCGTAACTGCGGGAAAGGCACCATCCCAGGAATCTTCTGCCGCGACCGATAAAAAAGACACGGCGACCAGCGTTGTGAAAAATTTAGAAAATGTTTTATTTGAAACACTGCCGGGAAAAGAAAGGGTAGTGCTCATAGTCTCACAACAGCCTGCCATAAAAGCAGAGGGGCAAACCAACGGCAGCCTGCTGATCAAACTGGAGGATACAATAGCCGCAGAACCTTTACTTAAAGGTTTTGGCGAAGGACAATTAAGCAACATTTTGCGCGTAACACCCTCCGGACATAAAATCAATGGAAAGCAATGGGTTCATTTGTTAATTGATATCAGAAATCTGGTGCCTTATTCTATAAAGCAAGAAGGGAAAAATATTTTTGTAGACTTTAATGTGGCAGGATTGCCGGCAAGAAAAACTCCGATAACCGCGTCCGCGGCAGGAGGGGATAAGTCTTCCGTTGCCGTGCCAATAACAAAGACGCAACAGAAGGCCGCTGAAGATGCGAAAACAAAGAAAGAGGAAATTATATACTCACCAACAGAAGGTCGCGTATTGGATAGGCGCATATCCATAGATTTTCAGGATGCGGACATTAAAAGCGTTTTAAGGCTTATGGCCGAATACGGAAATGTAAGCATTGTTTCCGGTGATGATGTCAAGGGCAACGTAACTCTGACCATGAAAAATGTTCCATGGCAGCAGGCCCTAGATACAATACTCGATGTGAACGGACTGGTTAAAAAAGAAATGGGAAATATTATCAGTGTACTGACCATTGAAAGAAAAAAGAAAGATGAAGCGGCAAAAAAAATAGGCGAGGAAGACCAAATCAAAGCCGAACAATTGCGCAGGGAAAGAGAAAAAAAGCTCTTGGCAGAACAGGGTAAATTGAGACAAATAATGATCGAGGCAAAAATTGTAGAAGCAACAGAAGATTTTACTCGCACACTTGGTGTTAATTGGGGTTTTGGCGGAAAACAGAGAATCGGCTCTTACGGTTCTTCTGCAGCCGGTGGAACAAACACCGCGCAGACTAATTCCTGGAGATACGGTTATCCGCCGGAAATTACTTTAACGGACACTTTGGGCAATCCTCTCTACATGGCTGCGGTTAATTTGGCATCGGCTTTTGCCGGCCCCACGCTGGGTGTTGTCGTTGGCCGGGGAACGTCTTTCCTCGAAGCGCAGCTTCAGGCGCTGGAAAAGATATCCTCAGGGAAAATTATATCCGCGCCAAAAGTAGTTACCATGGATGACGTTAAAGCCGTGATCAAACAGGGTGACGAAATTCCCTATATCGTCGAAAGCGTTTCGGGGGGTGTTGTTACCCGAACCGTCGCTTTTAAAGAAGCCGTTTTAAAACTGGAGGTAAAACCAAAAATCACAGATGAGGGAAAAATCTCCATGGAGATTAAAGCAACCAATGATAGGGCTGACTACACCAGAGAAGTATTATACAATCCTCCGATCCGCAAGAATGAAGTTGAGTCCACTGTGGTCATAGAGAACGGCGATACTGTTGTTATTGGCGGCGTAAACATCAACTCTGAAGAAAAGGCTGATGAGGGAGTTCCCTGGCTGCTTAGATTGCCGATTTTAGGCTACCTGTTCAAAACGCAAAAAACAACGGATAATAGAAGACAACTTTTAGTGTTCATCACGCCGAAAATATTGAAGGGTAGTGATTTCGCCGACATCAATGAAAAGTCAGTGAATTAATTAAGTAAAAAACAGTTACTGAAAATGAAGCCGCCGCAAAAACCACTGGTGGCGGCTTCTAAAAATCCAGAATAATAAAAATGGAAAAGCCCATGAAATACAAAATCAAGGAAAAAAGATTTTTAGTTATTTTATGCGTCACAATCATTGTGGGCATATGTCAGGCATGCGCGCCAACAGTAATTCAAAAAGAAAAATCAGAGGCTTTTTTAAACAAAGGTGTTTCTTTAATCGAGCTTAGGCAATACCCCAACGCCCTCAAAGAACTGATGGAGGCGGAAAAATATAACTCGCGGGACGAGAGAATATATTATCATATGGGAATTGTTTACCTTGCAATGAGCATGAACGACAAAGCATTTGAAAGTTTTCAGCGCGCCGTATCGATAAAAGACGACTATTCTGAGGCGCACAATTATCTTGGCACACTTTATAATACAGAAGAAAACTGGGATAAAGCCATCGAACACTTTGATAAAGCTGTAGCCAATCCCTTATACACTACCCCGGCATTGCCTCTATACAACGCCGGTTGGGCTTATTATGCAAAAAAAGATTACAAAAAGGCAATGGACAGCTACATACGCGCGCTTCAAAGGGAACCTGAAACTATGCTGCGTCCCCAAATTCATAAATTTATCGGTAGAATTTACCTTGACCAATCTGATTATCCCAACGCCATTAGGCACTTAAAGCAAGCTGTGACGCTTGACCATAACCTTTTTGACGCTCATTTTTTCTTGGGTGAGAGTTATCTAAAGATCATGGATAAAACCAATGCCAAGAAAGCCTTTCAATCCGTAATTGATCTGGCGCCAAAGTCGTCTTTTGGGAAAAAAGCCAGCGATTATCTTAATTCACTGAAGTAATTTCGCTCTGTTTTTTTATTAAAGCTTTTGATAGTTGACACTACAATCTTTCTGTGTCATTTTTTTGTTAATTGCATTTCACATCTAAGCGCCGGAATGATTATGGAAAACAACACTGATGAAGACCGCTTTTTATTTCTATCTGAGGCCGAAATATTTCTTCAGCAGAAAAATTATTCAAACGCCTTAGAAATCGCCCAAGCCAGGCTAAAGATTTTGCCCATGGATTTAGACGCGCGCGCTGTCGCGGCCCATGCCCTTATCGGCCTGGGAAAAGCGGAGGAAATAGTAAATATTATACAAGAAGCAGAAATAATTCTCGCTGATTTCTCTCTGGTCTACCTTCGCTTGGGTGATGTCTATCGCGAAAACAGTTTCTATCGCGAAGCGGTCTCCTGCTATAAAAAATATATAGCACTGAATCCTGATACCCAAAGGACAAAAGAGGCTATTGAAAATATTGTCCTGCTGGAGCGAGAAGATCCATTGCTGGCAGAAGCGGAAGAAAAGGATGAAGAAGCTGACAGCGGACCTGAATTTCAAACGATCACCCTTGCGGATTTATATATACGCCAGGGTCATTTCTCCATGGCGGCGGATATTCTGCAAAAGATTATTCAGCGTGAACCGGATAATAAATTGGCTCGGGCAAAACTCGACACGGTAAATACGGCCATATCGCTTCAGGCATCGGCAAAAGATAATTCCGCACAAACCGATATCTTGCTTGATACAATGACGCGCTGGCTGGAAAATATCAACAGGCTAAAAAGATAATGAACCGGCTGGCACATAACGTTTTTCCCACGCGCAGGGCAAGGCTCCGCCGCAAATTTTCCGAGCACAAAATTGACGCGCTATTGTTGTTCAATCTCCGCAACATTTTTTATTTAACCGGTTTTAACGGTTCGGATGGCGCGCTACTTTTAACTCCTTCCTTTACAAAGCTTTTTGTGGATGGACGCTACACTGAGCAGGCCGACCGGCAAGCCGGAAATATAAAAGTCTCGGAATACAAAGATAAAATTCACGGAATTACTTGCGCCATCAGGCGGAGCCGTTTCAAGCGGATAGGATTTGACGCGGATTGTCTGACATTCGAAGCATATAAAAAAATAGCCGCCGGTCTCGATAAAGTAAAATTGACGCCCTTAACCGACGAACTACAATTACTGCGCGCCTGCAAAGACAAAACGGAAATAAATTTAATGAGAAAAGCGGCCCAAATATCTTCCAGCGCCATTTCTTCTCTGCTTCCCGAAATAAAGCATGGTGTTTCGGAAAGAGATCTGGCACTGCAACTCGAATTTAACGCGAGAAAATTAGGCGCTGATAGCATAGCTTTTGAGCCAATTATCGCTTCCGGGAAAAACGCCGCCCTGCCCCATGCTCACCCTACAGATAAAAAAATTAAAAATGGTGATTTCATCGTCATTGATTTCGGCGTTAAGTATAAAGAGTACTGCTCGGACGAAACCTGCACAGTCGCTTTCGGCAAATTGACAAACAAACAAAAACACGCTTACCAGGCGGTCAAAGGCGCTCATGACCGGGCTATCGCTTTGGTAAAATCAAATATCTTGGCGAGCGCGGTTGACAGTTGCGCAAGAAACGCTTTCAGCGAGAAATATCGTCCCTACTTTGTGCATGGCGCGGGGCACGGCATAGGCCTGGAGGTTCATGAAGCGCCGCGCCTTGCGCCGAATTCACATGACATCCTGGATAGCCAGATGGTGGTAACTGTAGAGCCGGGATTATATTTTCCCGGGCAGTGGGGCATTCGGATTGAAGACACTGTTTTGATAAAAGAAAATGGTTGCGAAAAACTTACAAAAATGGATAAAGGGCTCATTATCGTAGAATAAACATAGGGGTTAAGTTATTATGAAGCTGTTTCCGGAAGATCTGCTTTACAGCCGCGAGCATATTTGGGTGCGCGTTGACGGTTATATGGCCACAATAGGCATTACTGATTTCGCCCAGGAGAGTCTGGGAGAAATCTTATCTGTGGAATTTACGGATATAGACGATTACGTCGAGCGCGACGAGCCCTTTGGATCGATTGAATCCGCCAAAGCGGTAGTTGATTTGATCTCCCCGGTCAGCGGCACAGTGATAAGCATCAACGAAGATATCAACGATGACATCGGGATAATAAACAGCGATCCGCACGACACCGGCTGGCTGATTGTGGTGGAAATGGACGACCTGGAACAGCTTGACGATTTGCTTGTCGCCTCCGCCTATCATGATTTCCTATCCCGGGAAATGCACGGCGCCTGATTATTTATACCATCAATATAAATCTTTTCTGAAACAGACATTTTTTATCGACAGAAAGTTCAGGAGTATGGCCTGGAGATTAATTCGTCACAATGTCCATAATATTTTCGAAAGCATGGCCATTGATGAGGCTGTTTTTCTCCATACGCTAAAAAACAACTCCCCACCTACCCTTAGGTTCTACAGTACCAATCCGGAGGCTGTTTCTCTCGGCTATTTTCAGGATGCGGGAAGGGAAATTAACGTGGAAAAATGTCAGCGGGATGGTATTGATATCGTAAGAAGAATAACAGGAGGCAAAGCTGTTTTTCATTTTCAGGAAATAACCTATTGCGTGGTTGCGGCTTCCGGCGAACAGATATTTCCTAAAAATATCGCCGGAACAAATAACGTCATCAGCACGTGCCTTGCCCGCAGTTTGAGCTATCTGGGAATTGAGGCACATCTGGCCGAAGGGGGGGGGGAAATGGCTG
>JBBIHZ010000009.1:0-17350 GCA_037446735.1 Deltaproteobacteria bacterium | reverse complement strand
GCATACTTAATAATTTAGGAGATGAATATTTCGCGTCACAATCTTCCGAATCAATTTTAGCGGAAAATTTTACCAATGAGATGCTGGACGAATCAGGCATAAGGGAAAAACCTGCAGCGCTGACGGCTGCGGCGGCTATTTTGCGCTATGTTCAGGAAACGCAAAGAATTCGTCCGGGGCATATAACGTCGATCAAGTGGTATAACCCGCTGCATTATCTGGCGCTTGATGATACCGCCCGACGTAATCTGGAGTTGTTTGTCACGATTCAGGATAATGCCAAAACAGGCGCTCTTTTTTCTCTGCTCAATGAGACGTTGACGCCTATGGGCACGCGCCGCCTGCGCTGGTGGCTCAACTATCCGCTGGCCGAAACGCAGAAAATACGGTTGCGGCTTGGTGCCGTAGCTGATATTAAAGGAAATTATATTGGCCGGGTAAATCTGCGCAAAGCATTTTCTAAGATTTATGATCTGGAGAGGTTGGCCGGACGGGTGGCGTTGAGACTGGCCACTCCCCGTGATTTGATTGCCCTCAAAACTTCTTTGGAAAACATACCTGAAATCAAAAAAATGCTTAGTGATTTTACCGCGCCGGTGCTTCAGGAATTGCGCGTAGGACTGGAAGAAATGCCTGCCGTGGTAGATGTAATCGGCCGGGCAATTGCGGAAAATCCTCCGCCGCGCACGCAGGAAGGCGGTTTTATCGCTGCCGGTTATGATGAAGAATTGGACAGGCTACGGTCGGTAAGCCGTGACGGTAAAAAATGGATTGCCGCGCTGGAAAATACCGAGCGGCAGAAAACCGGCATCAGTTCCCTGAAAGTCGGTTTCAACAACGTCTTTGGTTACTATATTGAAGTTACCAAAACCAACGCGCATCTTGTTCCTGATTCTTACATAAGAAAACAGACGTTGGTCAACGCCGAGCGCTACATCAATCAGGAATTGAAGGAGTTCGAGCAGACCGTGCTTAATGCCGAAGAAAAAATAAATCAGCGCGAACAGGAACTGTTTATCGCGCTGCGCGATAAGATCGGCGGCTATATTAACGATATTCAGAAAAATTCATCTGTGCTGGCCGAACTAGACGCGTTAAGCGCGTTGGCCGAGGTAGCCGAGAAATACCGTTATACCTGTCCGGAAATCAGCGATGACGATGTGATTGAAATCAAGGACGGCCGTCATCCGGTGGTCGAGGCATCGTTGAAAAAAGACGGCTTTGTGCCCAACGACGCGCTCATGGATCTGCAGAAATATAAATTACTGATTATCACGGGCCCGAACATGGCCGGTAAGTCCACCTACATTCGGCAGGTTGCACTGATCGTGCTGATGGCGCAGATGGGCAGTTTTGTTCCGGCAGGCAGCGCGAAAATTGGCGTGGTGGATAAAATCTTCACGCGTATCGGCGCTTCCGACAGCCTGGTCAAGGGACAGAGCACTTTTATGGTGGAGATGACGGAAACCGCGCAGATACTGAAAAACGCCACTGCGCGTTCGCTGGTGATTATCGATGAAGTGGGACGGGGAACTTCAACTTTTGACGGTTTGAGCATCGCTTGGGCGGTGGCCGAATATATCCATGATTTGCGTAAAACGGGCGTGCGCTCCTTGTTTGCCACGCACTACCATCAGCTGACGGATCTGGCTGCAACAAAAACAGGCGCGAAGAATTACAACATTGCCGTAAAAGAGTGGGGCGATAAGATTATTTTTCTGCGCAAAATTATGGAGGGTGGCACCAGCCGCAGTTACGGTATCGAAGTGGCGCGCATCGCCGGCGTGCCGCAGGAAGTAATTAAACGCGCCAAGGAAATCCTGCACAATCTGGAAAAAGGCGAATTTGATGAAATCGGCATGCCCCGCATCGCCCGCGGCGCGGCGGGAGGAAAAATTGCGAACCCACAGCTAAGTTTGTTTGTGGAAAAAGAAGACGAAGTTATTTCGGACCTGAGAAATATTGACATCTCCTCATTATCGCCGCTGGAGGCGCTCAACAAATTAAATGAGCTAAGAAACAAAATAAAAGATTAGTGGATTTAATTACTCTTTAATTTCGCGCCGAGAGTATACGCCCATTCGTCGATCTTCTGCCAGTCCCGCAGATCACCTTCGGGCGTGCCGATAAAATATTTAATGATAAAAGCGTCGATGAAGTTAAGCGGCGCATAATCCAGCTTGCCCGTAAAAAATCCGATATCCACGAAGGATATCTCATCTTGCAGGGATTTGATATATGACGCGGCTTTCGCGCGGTTTTGTTCGTTGTCTTCCCGCAAAACCATGCAGACGATAAAAAGGGCCACGGGAATATTTTTGAGCTCTTCTTTATTGTCTTGGATAAACACCGGGATTTCCGGCAGCACCGAGCCGCGCCGTATAGCGCTGCCTATAACAACGGCCTGGTAATTTCTAATGTCCTTCACGTTTTTCACCGGTTTTACGTCAACTGCCGCTCCGCTTTCGGCCAGCTTCTTGCCGATGGCCTGGGCGACTCCGATGGTGGAGCCGGCGCGCGTGGCGTAGGCAACCAGTATTTTGAAAGCAGAATTTTCTATGCCGTAAGAAGTTTCCGGCAATTCGATCTCTGTCGCGGCGCGCGCCGCCGCAGTGCCAATTAACATCGCTGGGAACAAGGAGATGAGAAAGAGAAAAAAAGCGGCGAACAAAAAGCAGCAGCGATAATATTTATAAAAAGAAATATTTTTAGTCAGATTTTTTTTCATAGGTGGGCATTATAAACTATTTTTGCTCTAATGTAAAAAAACGGGAAAGCAAATGCTTTCCCGTTTTTCAAAAAAGGAGGTAAAGCTACTTCGAAGGGTGTTGATTAGTAACAAAGCCCCGGGCCAAAGCCTCTGCCCGGACCTCTTATGCCGCCGCGCGGGCCGAAACCGGTTTTTCCGTCCCAACCATAGGCCGCCATGTTTTCTTTCTGCTCGGCGGTTAAAACTTTATTCACTTCCAGGCGAAACGCGGTTCTTTTATCTTCCAGCTGGTCACGCAACGCCCTTACTTCTTTTTGCTTGGCGTTGATTTTATTTCTGTCCGGATCCGTCTCCAGCCAAAGCCGTCGCAGTTCCACGGATTTATCGAACATTTTTTCTCTGATCGGCCGCACTTCTTTTTGATGCGCCAATTGCAGAGCTTCGATTCTTGATTTTTGTTCATCGGTTAGATTCAGGTTATCCCATCCCCTGCCATAGCCGTAGCCGATTCTCGGACAATCAGGGTTACCATAACCCGCCCCCGGTCCCCGGCCTTCACGGGGGCCAAAGGCAAAAGAAGGCGCCGCTAAAAGCAGGCCTAATCCGATTGCCGCTAATGTTATTGCTAATTTTTTCATAATCAATCTCCTTTAAGGTATTATCCTTGTTCTTTGAACTGAAATAGAGCAAGTGCTGTGCCACAGGTATTATTAAAATATAAGTATCTGTATTTAAATCAATAATTAGGATTTTAATGAAATAAGAGTTGAATAAATCGCTAGCTTGTGGATAATATTTATCCAACCGAAATTACCGCATGGATATTATTTATCCGAAAAATATTGGATATTAATATTATGGTTCATCACAAAAGAAAAATTCGCTTTGATCTATCTTTTTGGATGGCAATCAGTGCCGTTGCTGTTTTGGCGGTGATTGCGGCGATGATGGCCATGACACAGTTCGAACGTCAGAAAGCAAAGGCCGTGGAAATTTTTGTGGAAAAAGGCGCGACTCTGATCAGGTCTTTCGAAGCGGGCCTGCGCGATGTGGCTGATGAAAAAGTCCGCGTTTTTAATATACAAAAACTTCTTATGGCTACGGCGCAGCAGCCGGACATTGATTACCTAATTGTAACCGATACGCAAGGTAATATAGTTGCCGACAGTGATCCTTCCATGCTGGGGCAAAGATATGGCTTGGATCTGGATATCGCGCGGATCGCGCAAAGCAGAGAAATCCGATGGCGCCAGAGCGCCAACCCGGAGGGTGCCGGGACATTTGAGGTTTACCGCGGTCTTTTTCCTCTTTATTTGGAAAGCCAGCCCAAGACGGCAAACAAGCAGGATAGGCTGGTGGTCTATGTGGGCTTTAACATGGATAAGATTGAAAAAGCCGCCGCGCTCGACACGCGCAACACCATCATTATGGCACTGGTTTTATTGCTCATCGGGTCATCGGCAATCATTTCTCTTTTTCTGGTTCAGGCTTTCCGTTTGACACGCAGCACACTTTCACGCATGCAGGTATTTTCCGAAACGTTGGTGAAAAACATGCCCATCGGGCTTGTCGCCATTGATGACGCGGGAAAAGTTATCAGTTGTAATGAGAAAGCGCAGGAAATCTTAAAAGAGTTTTCTCCAGGGTTGAAAGCTGGCAAAGACAAGGCAGTATTGCCCGCGCCGCTGAGGGAATTGCTGGCGCAGACTTCCGCGCGAAACACGCTGATGGAGCGCGATGTAGAAATTGTCACACCGCGAGGCGAAAGGAAAAAATGGGAGGTGCTGGCTACGGGGCTTGCCGATGATCAGTCATCCGCCGGTAAAATGCTGCTACTGCGCGATGTGACGCAAATCCGCGAACTGGAAAAAGAAGTGTCCCGCAGCCGTCATCTCACGTCGCTCAGTTCACTTGCCGCCGGTGTGGCGCACGAAATAAGAAATCCGCTCAGCTCCATCAAGGGGTTCGCCGTTTATCTGAAAGAAAGATTGCAGGCCGACAGCGATGATAAAAAAACGGCGGATATCATCGTGGATGAGGTGGAAAGACTCAACCGCGTTATCACCCAGCTTATCGAATTTGCCCGTCCCGTGGAATTAAAAAAGGAAAAAACCCGCATCGCGGATTTGATCAGTCACACGCTCAGGTTAATCGAAGCCCAAGCGCAAAAAAATAACATTAAAATAAATATGGCGGGGGAAAATAACGGTCTTTTCGCCATGCTTGATCCCGACAAGGCAAAACAAGTCCTGCTCAATATTTTCCTCAATGCCGTGGCGGCAATGAAAAAAGGCGGCATCCTCAGTATTTCCTGGGAGCGGGAAAAGGAAAATTTGCGCATAGGCATCTCCGATAACGGCGTGGGTATTGAGAAAATGGACCTGCCGCGCATTTATGATCCTTACTTTACCTCGAAACCGGTAGGCACGGGCCTCGGACTGGCGGTGGTGCAAAAAATCATGGAGGCGCATGGCGGCAGGATTTTTGTGGAAAGCGCCGCCGGTCAGGGAACGACAGTTTCTCGTATTTTCCGCTTTAAAATGAAAGAGGGACACAAATGAAAAATAATCCGACCATACTTGTTGTAGATGACGATGCCGCGCACCGGACGATGCTTGCGAAACTTTTAACCGGCTGGGGCTACGCGGTTTCTGAAGCGGATGACGGAGCTGCGGCGATCGCAAACGTGAAGCAAAGACCTTTTGACCTGATTCTCATGGATATACGCATGGTCAATGTTTCCGGGATTGAGGCTCTTGAGCAAATCAAGCTGATCAATCCGGCGATACCCGTGATTATCATGACCGCTTACGCTTCCGTGGAAACGGCGGTCAGTGCCCTGAAGAAAGGCGCTTACGATTATCTGAGCAAGCCGCTTAATTTTGACGAACTGAAAATCACGATTGAGCGCGCCACCGAACACAACCGCCTCAAAAAAGAAAACGAATATTTAAAAATCAGGCTGGGCGAGCGGTTTGACCGGCAGAATCTGATCGGCCAGAGCAAGGCGATGGTCAAACTTCTGGACACGATCGCGCAGGTCGCGCCCACGGAAGCGACGGTGCTCATTTCCGGCGAGTCGGGCACGGGCAAGGAAATGATCGCCAATGCCGTTCATTTCAACAGCGCGCGCCGGGAAGCGCCGTTTGTCAAAATTAACTGCGCGGCGCTTACGGAGACGCTTCTGGAAGCGGAATTATTCGGACATGAGAAGGGCGCGTTCACGGGCGCGGAGCGCCGGCGCGAAGGGAAGTTTGTTCAGGCGCACGGGGGCAGTCTGTTTCTGGATGAAGTGAGCGAAATGTCCAAGGCCATGCAGGTAAAGCTTTTGCGCGTTTTGCAGGAAAGAGAAGTAACCCGCGTGGGCGGCGCGGATGTGCTTAAGGTTGACGTGCGCGTGATAGCCGCCTCCAACAAGGATTTAAAAGAAGAAATTCAAAAAGGAAATTTCCGCGAAGATATGTTTTATAGGCTTAATGTCGTCTCCTTGCCCGTGCCGCCGCTGCGCGAAAGAAAAGAAGATATTCCGATGCTGGCGCATTATTTTCTCGATCTTTTTGCCGGACGTAATAATAAAAAAATTAAGGGATTCACGCCGCGGGCGCTGGAAAAGATTTTGGCCTACGCTTGGCCGGGCAATATCCGTGAACTGATGAACGCCGTGGAAAGGGCGGCAGTATTGTCAAGGGCGGAAATTATCGACGCGGAAGAAATCGCTTTGATTATGGGGGACGCTACATCGCCTGTGGTTTCGGCGACATGCATTGACGCGCCGAACATGTCCCTGGAAGACGTGGAGAAAAAAAGCATTCTCGACGCGCTGGCTGCCTGCGGCGGCAATAAAAGCGAAGCGGCGCGTCGCCTGGGCATTACCCGGAAGACACTGCGTGCCAAACTGCAGAAATACCAGGCGGATTAAATATTTTTCGCTAGCCAATCGCCTATTTCGCTGGTGGTCATGCCCATCCTGCCGGCATCAAGACTTTTGAGCTTGCCGCTTTCCAGCAATTTGATGACCGCCGCTTCCACTCTTTTCGCGGCTTTATCTTCGCCCAGTGTTTCCAGCATCATGCCTCCCGCGCAGATGGCCGCGAGCGGATTAATCACGTTCTGGTCGGTGTATTTGGGGGCGGAGCCGCCGATCGGTTCGAACATGGAGACGCCTTCTGGATTGATGTTGGCGCCCGCTGCGATGCCCATGCCGCCCTGAATCATCGCGCCCAGATCGGTGATAATGTCGCCGAACATGTTATCCGTGACGATAACGTCGAACCACTCCGGATTTTTCACCATCCACATGCAGGTGGCGTCCACGTGCGCGTAGTCCGTTTTAATGTCCGGATAATCTTTGGCGACTTCATAAAATGTTCTCTCCCAGAGGTCAAAGCCGTAGGTCAAAACGTTGGTTTTGCCGCACAGGGTGAGTTTTTTCGCCTTGTCGCGTTTTTGCGCGTATTTGTAAGCGTAGCGTAGGCAACGCTCCACTCCTTTTCTTGTATTGATGGATTCCTGCGTGGCGACTTCATCGGGCGTGCCTTTTTTCAAAACGCCGCCCGCGCCGGCGTAAAGGCCTTCCGTATTTTCCCGCACGACGACAAAATCGATGTCTTTTGGCCCCTTATCTTTGAGCGGGCAGGGGACGTTGGGATAAAGTTTTACGGGACGCAGATTGATGTATTGGTCCAGTTCAAAACGCAGACGCAAGAGCAGTCCTTTTTCCAGAATGCCCGGTTTAACGTCAGGATGGCCGATCGCGCCCAGATAAATTGCGTTAAACTTTTTGAGTTCTTCCAAAACGGAATCCGGCAGGATTTCACCGGTTTTTTTATAGCGTTCGCCGCCCAGATCGTAATGAACCAGATCGTATTTTAAAGAATGGGCCGCCGCGACGGCTTTAACCACCTTTAATCCTTCGGCAATAACTTCCGGGCCTGTGCCGTCTCCGGGAATGACGGCGATTTTGTATGTTTTTGCAGCGCTCACCATAACCTCCTGACTGATTAAATTTTTGCAAATTGGGAAAACGGCACCCGGGGCGCAAAGAGGTGATTTTATTAGCCCAATGAAGTTGCGATGTCAATAGCAAAAGATGGTCTCGCGCGCCGGCGAAAAAATTCAAGACGGGCATAAAAATTACGGGGAAACGTCGCCGCCAAAATTTTAATAAAAAAATCAATCATTTATTGGAAAAGGGAAATAATTTTATCGTGAAATTTGCCTTAATATTTGCATGAAAACGCAAAGAATGTTAGTCAATAAAGCCGTAAGAATTTTGCCAGGGAGCACATCCGGTTGCGGCGGTGAAAATCAAGCGTCGTTAAATCAATTACGGAGGCAGCTATGGGAGAAGGAATCAACGACTACACGAAAAACATCATTGATTTGAGGCGGCACATGTGGATGGCCGGGGTGGAAGAGGAGCTCCGGCGGCTCATCTGGCAGATTGCCGTGGTCGGCAAATATATTTCGGCAAAAATTTACGAGGCCAACCGCAAGTTGGCCGGTTCCAAAAATATCTACGGCGAAGATCAACTTTCGCTGGATCAAGCTTCTGACGACATCATGAAAAATCAGCTCCAGTATTCCGGTTTTGTACGCGAATATGCCTCCGAAGAGCTCAGGGAAATCGTCAAAATCGGCTCCGGCAAGGAAAAATACATCGTTACCGCCGATCCGCTGGACGGCTCATCGCTGGTCGATACAAACCTCGCCATTGGCACGATTATCGGCATTCATAAGGAATCCATTCTGGGCAGGGGCAAGGACTCGATGGTCGCGGCTCTTTACATCACTTACGGCCCGCTCATCACGATGATTTATTCCGCGGGTAAGGGCGCGCACGAGTTTGTTTTAAACCGCGAGGGCGAATACGTGCTGGCGCAGGAAAATATCAAAATGAAGGAGAAAGGCTCAATTATTTCACCCGGCGGCCTGCGCTGCGACTGGATACCAGCGCACCAGAAATTCATCGAACAGCTGGAAAATGATGGTTACAAACTGCGTTACAGCGGCGGTTTCGTTCCTGATATCAATCAGGTGTTGATAAAGAGAGGCGGCATTTTCACCTATCCGGCGCTCCAGAAATCGCCGCGCGGAAAATTACGGCTTTTATTTGAACTGCAGCCGATGGCCTTTATCATGGAACAGGCCGGAGGCATGGCCACAGACGGAAAGGAGGATATTCTTTCTTTAGAGGTGGAAAATATCAATAAATGTTCGCCGATTTATATCGGTAGCCGTGCGGAAGTGGAGATGGCAAAACAGTTTCTGGCCTGATGATTTCAGAATATTATACCTGCGGCGATTATTCCATTGGCAGTTGCGCTTTGTTGAAGCTGATTATTAGTTATGAAATGTGAAAGTAAACCGGGCAAGGTCACGGGTAATTTTTATTGCCTGGGGCCGCAGCCCGTACCGACATTTTTGCTTGAAGGCGAGCATCCGGTAATGTTCGACGCGGGCATCTATGTTTTTGGCGAGCATTATCACCGGGAAATAATTAAGCTGATGGAAGAAAGGAGGCCGGAGTATCTATTTTTGAGCCATGTGCATTTTGATCACTGCGGTGCGGCGGGATTTCTTAAAAGAGTCATGCCCGGCCTTAAAATTGCCGCGGCGGCTGAGGCAGGCGAAATCATAAAAAAACCTTCCGCCATCAAGCTGATCAGAAAGCTCAATACCATAGCGCCGGACGGAAAAACTTATTTTGAGCCTTTTGTCGTTGACCGGGTGCTGGAAGACGGAGAAATAGTGGAGGTGTCGCCTGATCTCCATGTGGAGATAATAAGAACCCCCGGCCACACGCGGGACATGCTTAGTTTTTATATTCGGGAGTACAAGGCGTTGATTCCTTCGGAATCCGTGGGCGTGCCGGGCCTGGATGAGCATATTTTCAGCGAGTTTCTGACGGGTTATCATGTTTATCTGGAATCTCTTAAGAAACTTGCGGGTTATGATGTCGAGATTCTGGTGCTCGCGCACGGCTGGTACTATACAGGGGAAGACGCGAAATCATTTATTCCGCGGGCGATAGAGAACACGCTCGGTTTTCGCTGCAAAGTAGAGGGCTTGTTGAAACTGCATGGAGATGATTATAAAAAAATAGCGTCCGTCATCAAGCGGGAGGAATACGATCCGATAAAGGGCGATAAGCAGCCGGAAGAAGCCTACCTGATAAATCTGGACGCGAAGATTAAAGCGATAGAAAAAATTATTAACTGATATAAACATTGTTTTTTTCACGAAGAGGCGCGATAAATTTAAATACAAATTCCCCCGAAAAGGAGAAGGTATGATTTTCGAAAACAAAGAAAAACTCAAAGAAAAAAGCGCAAAAATCATAAAGGTGGACGGCCAGGATGTAACGATTCTGGACGAGGCAAAGCTAAGGAATAAACTGATTGATGACCTTATTTATACGAAAGTGTTCAGCGCGGATAAGGCGGCGCAGGACGCGGCCTACTGGATTATCCGCCGCGCGGCGCGCGCGCTGGGAATATATTCGGCTTCCATCCAGTCTTTTTACGAGGCGATGGGGCGCAAGGAAGTTGCGGGATTCACCGTGCCGGCGATCAATATCCGGATGATCACCTATGACACGGCGCAGGCCATTTTCCGCGCCGCGATGAAGGCAAAAGCCGGCCCGGTAATCTTTGAGATTGCCCGTTCGGAAATCGATTACACCATGCAGCGCCCGGCGGAGTACACCTGCGCCATCAAAGCTGCGGCGATAAAAACCGGTTATCAGGGTCCGGTATTCCTGCAGGGGGATCATTTTCAGATCAGCGCGAAGAAATACGCCGCGGACGCCGCCAAGGAAACGCAGACGGTGAAAAACCTGATTTGGGAAGCCATTGATGCCGGTTTTTTTAACATTGATATTGATACCTCCACGCTGGTTGATTTGTCCAAGCCGACGATAAAAGACCAGCAAAAACTTAATTATTCATTGGCGGCGGAGCTGACCACAATGATTCGCGATTTGGAGCCGGAGGGAGTCACCGTTTCCGTCGGCGGCGAGATCGGCGAAGTCGGCGGTAAAAACAGCACGGTGGAGGAACTGGAAGCGTTTATGGAAGGCTACCTCGAAGAGCTGAAAAAACGCGGCTCTTCCCTTGCCGGCATCAGTAAAATAAGCGTGCAGACGGGCACGACGCACGGCGGCGTGCCGCTGGCGGACGGAACCGTTGCCCAGGTAAAAATTGATTTTGACGTGCTGGAGAAACTCTCCGAAGTCGCGCGCGCGAAATACGGACTGGCCGGAGCCGTGCAACACGGCGCCTCCACTCTGCCGGATGAGGCATTTGACAGGTTTCCCGCTGTTCAGACGGCGGAAATACATCTGGCCACCGGTTTTCAAAACATTATTTACGACAGCACGAACCTTCCCGGTGAGCTGCGGGAAAAGATGTATCAGTACCTCAAAACCAATTTCAAAGACGAATGGAAAGAAAAAGATACGGAAGAGCAGTTTATCTATAAAACGCGCAAAAAAGGTTTTGGGCCGTTTAAGCTGGAGCTTTGGCATCTGCCCGCAAAAACGCGCGATAAGCTGGGCGCGGAACTCGAAAAACAGTTTTCATTTCTGTTCGACAAACTGAAAATCGCGGGAAAACAGGATTTGGTCAAAAAGTACATCAGCGCGGTTGAAGTGCCATTGGAAATGCCCGCGGCTTTTAAGGGGTAAAAATCCTTTTCGGGTTTGCCAATTGATGAAAGCCCTTATTCTCGAGGGAATAAAAAGATTTAAGGATAACCGGCAACCGCTTAAGTTCGCGGATATGCCTGTTCCTTCCATCACTGATGAAGAAATTCTCGTCAAGATTTCCGCCTGCGGGGTTTGTCACACCGAGCTTGATGAAATCGAAGGCAGGACACCGCCGCCCCGGTTTCCCGTTATTTTGGGGCATCAGATTGTCGGCAATGTGGTTGAATGCGGCGCGCGGGCGAAAAAATTCAAGCCAGGCGATCGCGTGGGCGTAGGCTGGATTTATTGGGCCTGCGGCAAATGCCCGCAATGTCTTTCCGGCAACGAAAATCTCTGCGTGGATTTTCAGGCCACCGGTCGTGACGCCCATGGCGGTTACGCCGAATACTTCAAAATTCATCAAGTTTTCGCTTTTGGGCTTGCCAAAATATTTACCGACGCTCAGGCCGCGCCGCTTTTATGCGCCGGCGCGATCGGTTACCGCTCGCTCAGGTTAGCCAGTTTGTCAGACGGCCAGAATCTGGGATTAACGGGCTTTGGCGCGTCCGCTCATCTGGTTTTGAAATTATCCCGGTATCTTTATCCGCACAGCAAAATTTTTGTTTTTGCCCGCGCTGAACGTGAAAGGAATTTTGCACTGGATCTGGGCGCGGACTGGGCGGGAGATACGACCTATGAGCCGCCGGAGAAATTGCAGGCGATAATCGATACCACACCCGCCTGGAAGCCGGTGGTAGAAGCGCTCAAAAATCTGGCACCGGCAGGAAGGCTGGTCATTAACGCCATCCGCAAGGAAGAGGCGGACAGGGATTATCTTTTGAAGCTCGATTACGAAAAGCATCTCTGGCAGGAAAAGGAAATAAAAAGCGTGGCCAATGTGGCGCGCCGCGACATTGACGAATTTTTAAAACTCGCCGCCAAAATCCCGATAATTCCCGAAGTGGAAGAATACCCTTTGGAGGAAGCCAACCGCGCGCTGGCGGAGCTGAAAGAGGGAAAAATCAAAGGCGCCAAAGTTTTGCGGGTAAGTAAGCTCTACTTATAATTAGCCTCTTGCCAGCTAACCATATATTCCCGTGCATTTTCCTGCGGCATGTCTTTTTTTATCAGCCAGTTGCCGTTAAGCTCCGCCTCCCGTGCCGTGATTTCAAAATGGCTCATGGCGATGCCCAGATCGATATCCTGCAAACGCGCTATGCCCATCATTTTGTATTGTCGCGATCTTTCAAGGTAAAAGTGAAACATAAGCTGCTTTGTGTCGTATAAAATGCGCCAGGGTTGCTTGTTGGAGGCGGATGGCGCCAGGCGCATATTTTCCAGCGCTTCACGGTATTTCCCGACCGCGGTTTCATTAAGCGGTCGGGAAAAATCATCGATAAAGAAAATATCTTGCCATGGCTTTCGCTGGTCGGAGCCGGCGAAACGCCGCATGATTTTTTCCGTCAGCGATTTTTGCGAGGCGGGATATCCCAGGGGCGTTACCGTGGGGATGAGCTCGCCTTTTTGCAAACCCGCTGCGCGGGCAAAGGCGCCAGCTTGAAACGTGCCGCCCAGCCAGCAGGTGCCTAGCCCGAGCAATGTTGCCTGTAAAATGATTTTTTCCTTGCAGTAGCCGTAATCCGTCATGACCATATGATCGGGGCGAATAATGCCCGCCAGAAAAATTCGCGCGCCTTTGATCACGCCGTAGGTGCCCATTTTTTTCCACTGATCGGGTGTGATAAGCTCCATGTTCAGCAGTTTGAATCGCGGCCTGTTGCCGAAAGGCCCGGCTTGTGGCACGCTGATTATTGCTTCAAGCTGCTGCCGGAGTTTTTCTTCGATTGATTTGTCAGCGTATGTTCGGCAGGAGACGCGCTTTTTGATGGTTTCGCTCAGTCTATCCATATTCATCCTTTAAAAATTGTTGTTGGCAAATACTTTAAGTAAATGTAATATTACTACAAACTCGTACTTCGCGCAAAAAAGATTGATCGAGGGGAGCCTGCCATGAAAATTGCCAGCGTCGAAGAAATGCGTGCGATGGATCGCCACTGCATTGAAAAATTGGGCATTGCCGAGGAAATTCTCATGGAAAACGCCGCACTGGCCTCGGTGTCTTTAATACGCAATGATATCGGTATCAGCGGCAAAAAATTTGTTATTTTCTGTGGTACGGGCAATAACGGCGGCGATGGCTTGGCTGTGGCGCGTCTGCTGCATTCTGGCGGCGGCAAGGTGAAGGTTTTTTTGCTCGGCGATAAAGACAAATTCAAAGGCGCCGCCCGCGCGAACAAGGCTATTATCAAAAAACTGCCGGTGGAAGTTCTGCCGCTGACTGATGTGGCGGCGAAAAAAGATGCGGCGCACAGCGATCTGATAATCGACGCGATTTTCGGCACAGGGCTGGACCGCCCGGTTGCGGGCCTGGCCGCGAATGTTATTGGCCTGATTAATAAAAGCAAAAAGAAAGTCTTGTCTCTGGATATTCCCTCCGGTGTCAACGGAAACACCGGCGAGATTATGGGCACGGCGGTTAAAGCCGATTACACTGTAACTTTTGGTTTGCCCAAGATCGGCAACATGCTTTATCCGGGTTATGATCTGTGCGGCAAGCTCTACGTTACGCATATTTCTTTTCCACCATCATTGATAGAAAAAGATGATCTTAAAATTGCCACTAATGATTACGTGCCGCTGCCTAAAAGAGCCGCTCAGGCGCACAAGGGTTCGGTAGGCGATGTGTTGTTTATCGCGGGCGCCGCCAGTTATTACGGAGCGCCTTATTTTGCGGCCATGTCTTTTATGAAATCTGGCGGCGGCTATGCGAGGCTTGCCGCGCCAAAATCCATGATTGGCAAACTCGCGGTAAAAGGCCGTGAGATTGTCTATTTGCCTCAGGAAGAAACCGCGGCCAAAAGCATCGCGCTCAGCAATAAAAAGAAATTGATGGAAGCAGCGGCAAAAGCAGATATGGTGGTGATTGGCCCCGGTTTGTCTTTAGATGAAGAAACAACACAACTGGCCAGAGAATTGGCGGCGGAAATCAAAAAGCCCCTGCTCATCGACGGCGACGGCCTTACCGCGATTGCGGAAGATATTGGCATTTTGCAGAAAAGAAAAGCTCCGACGATTCTCACGCCGCATCCGGGCGAAATGGCGCGGCTGACAGGCAAATCCGTGGCGGAAATTGATAAAGATGAAATCAAGGTATTGCGGGAGGCGGCAGAAAACCTCAATAGCATTATCGTGCTAAAAGGCGCGCATTCTTTGGTTGGATACCCGGAAGGCAATGTCTTTATAAATTTAAGCGGCAACGCGGGCATGGCCAGTGCCGGCTCCGGAGATGTGCTCACCGGTTGTATTGCGGCGATGTACGGTTTGGGATTAAAACCTCAGGAGGCGACGCGCAAAGGCGTGTTTCTGCACGGTTTGGCAGGAGATTTAGCCACCGCTAAAAAAGGCGAAGATGGAATTACAGCAAAAGATATTATGGAATACCTGCCTCTTGCCTTAAAAAAAGACCGTGCCGGTGAGGTTAATAATGATTATTACGCACCGCCGGTGGTTTTGTAAGGGCGCAAACACGACTCATAATTGCGGCGAGTTCTTCCTGAAAGGAACAACCCATTATCATTTTGGAGCATAATAGCTTTCAATCGGTAATCTTGGGTTAAGGTTCAAAAAAAGTTAATATCCCGGTTTTTTAGCTGCTCCAAAATAACCAAAAAATATTACTTGACATCAAAACAAACATGCTATTTCCTTCCCCGCACTGCTGATAGTTTTCTCAAAATTCCACCGGTACGTTGCCTCCATCCTTAAATTTAATCTTAAAACTTGACGCGGCATAGCATTGCTTTCTTGCTATTTAGATTTTTAACATTCTAAATTACCTTGAGGGGGTGTTTTATGCGGCAGAAAAAGCCTTTGTTTTATTTCTTAATTTTAACCCTGTTTTTAACCCTTAACCTGATTTCCTGCGGCGGCGGGGGAGGTGGAGGTGGGGGTGACAGCGAATTAATAGTTTTTGTTACTTCAACAAGCGGTAATGGAAACTTAAGTTCCTGGGCTGATGCAGGCGGAAAGAACGGGCTCGAAGCAGGCGATGCTATCTGCCAGGCCGCGGCGCAAAGAGCCGGCCTTTCCGGCACTTTTCGGGCATGGCTTTCCACCAGTACTACTGATGCTTATTGCCATATACAAGGCCTGACAGGAAAGAAATCTGCAAATTGCGGCCAGAATGCTTTGCCCATAACCGCTGGGCCTTGGTTCAGAATGGGCGATAACCATCCTTTTTCCGGCACTATTGATAAACTGATTAATGAAGGACAGGTTTTTGTCCCCGTTTATTACGATGAAAACAACAACAAAGTAACCGTCTCATATTTTACCGGAACAACTCATGCAGGAATTTTATCCGTCAACTACAATTGCGCCGACTGGACGAGCAGCAGTAATAATAATAATGTAACGTTGGGCAATCCCCTTGGCACGACCCAACGGTGGACATCGTTAAGCACCGGAACTTGTTTCGGTTCGCACAGATTGCTTTGCATGCAAACCGGCTCCGGGCAGCCGCTTACCGCAATTACTGCCCCTGTTGATTCCAAAAAAGTATTTATAACGGCGGCAACTTACAATGGTAATTTCGGCGGCGTGGACGCTGCCGATACTATCTGCCAAAACAGAGCACAAGATTTAGGTTTGCCAAATCACGATAAGTTTAGGGCCTGGTTATCTGACGGTTGGGGCAATTACGCTATAGGTAGATTTTTTTCAGATGGCCCGTGGTATAGGTTAGACGGCGTTAAGGTGGCTGACAGCAAGGCGGATCTTATCGACGGAGAAATATTCACCTCGATAAATTACACGGGGACATCGTACATTGGCGACATAGTCTGGACAGGAACCACAGAAGCCGGACTAAGTAAATCTCCCTATTGCGCCAACTGGACAAGCAACGCGGGCACTGACTATGGCACATTCGGCACGTCCACTTTAATCGATAGAATGTGGACTGAGTGGTCTGTCACTATGAGCTGCAATTATGGCGCGGCATTATATTGTTTTGAAGACGAATGAAAACTGTTCGTCTAAACATTATCTACGCACCTAAGCGCCCGGATTTTTTCCGGGCGCTTTTTTGTCGCCAACAAGCTAAACGCAAATTTTTGTTTATTTCAAACCATAATGATCAAAACATTTATTCACTATGGCTGTTGCTTTGTAGGTGAAAGTAATATTTTTCTATAAATTATATTTCGCGTGAAAGAATATAATCCGCTACAGCTTCGAGTTGGTTTTTTTCTTTGCTTTCCGGAAAGATTTCCAGCATTCCTTTGGCGTCGCTGATATATTTTTCAGCAGATTTCAGGGTGTAGTCAATGCCGCCGTGTTTCTGGATAAAGCTCGAAATATCTTTCAGTGATTTCTGCGATAGTTTCTTGCGTGCCACTTTTTCTTTGATTATTTTTCTCTCCGCCGGTTTGGCCTTTTTCAGCGCGTAAATCAGCGGCAGGGTCATCTTGCCTTCTTCCAGATCCTTGCCGATGGCTTTGCCGAAATCTTTTTCTTTGGCCATGTAATCCAGCGTATCGTCTGTCATCTGAAAAGCCATGCCGATGTTAAGTCCAAAATGCGCCAGCGTGGCAACTTTATCTTCGGACGCGCCCGCGAGAATCGCGCCCGAGGCGCAGGCGGCGGAAAGCAAGACCGCCGTTTTCTTCCGGATAATCGTCAGATATTCTTCTTCGGTAAGATTGACATCGCCGCACTTTACAAGCTGAAAAACTTCGCCCTCCGACATGACATTGGTCACATCCGACATCAATTTCAATATCTGCATATTGCCGATTTCGGTCATCAGGGTGAATGACTTGGAATAGAGAAAATCGCCCACCAGGACGCTGGCCGCGTTCCCCCAGATGTTATTGGCGGAAGTCTTCCCGCGG
>JBBIHZ010000008.1:11080-17502 GCA_037446735.1 Deltaproteobacteria bacterium | reverse complement strand
CTATTCTGCCAGAATTCCCCTCTTTTCGATGGAACAATTTTCGGGGAGAAGGGCAGTTCAACTGCCGGTAATTTATAGTAGCTATTAAAATCATCCCGTTAGAAATTTATCTAAAGCAGGGCTTCGTCCGCAAAGCTAAAATATCTGCCGTCGCCGATGATGATGTGGTCGAGCATGCGGATGCCCAAGAGCTTTGCGGCGGCGAATAGCTCGCCGGTTATTTTTTTATCTTCGGCGCTGGGCGCGATGTTGGCGCTGGGATGATTATGCACGCAGATAATCGCCGCGGCGAATTTTTGCAACGCGGAATGAATGATTTCCCGCACAATCGGCGCGGCCTGATTGACCGTACCGTAGGCGGCATCGGCAATATCAATTATTTTGTTGTTGCTGTTGAGGTAAACCACTTTAAATACTTCAGTCTTTAAATCGCGCATTTGCGGCATGACGATTTCGACAACTTCTTTTGCTGTTGCAATTTTTTGTTTTGAGGGAAGAACTTCGTCTTCGCGAAAACGCTTGCCGATTTCCAGCGCGGCTTTAATCTGCGCGATTTTTGCCGGCCCCAATCCCTTGAATTCTTCCCACTCCCGCGCATCGGTGTGGCTCATGTTGCGAAACGTACCGAACTTTGCCAGCATCTTTCTGGCCAAATCAATCGCGCTATTTCCCTTAACGCCGGTGCGTAAAAGTATCGCCAGAAGCTCAGAATTGCTCAACACCCCCGCGCCTTTTTTAAGAAGCTTTTCTCTGGGGCGGTCATACTGAGGCCAGGAGCGAATGCCGGTTGATTTAATATTTTTCGTCACTGTCTTTTCTCCTACCAGACATAACCTGTGCAATTTTTGCACATTGCTTTTTTATTCAACTATTCGGAATTAAAGACGCTATTCAAAAGCCTTGTTATAACGCTTCTTTCTATTGCCCTTTTCCCCTCTTTATGAACTATCCGAAAATTCTAAATAGCTGGTTACGGAAGCCTAGCCATGATATATTATTTAAGCAATTGTCCGCATTCTTTCCATCCAACGACCTTGACTCCCTTTTGTTGATAAGACTCATCTCCAGCATAAATCAACGTCGGCAGGGCAGCCTTTGTTCCCGCTAAAGAAATCCACTTTTCCAGCCCAGAAAACGATTCGTGTGTCAGCGTACGGCCTGATTTAATTTCTATAGGGATTAGTCGTGTTTCCTGCTCGACAATAAGATCAATTTCATTACCGTTACTATCTCTCCAAAAAAAGAAAGCCGGTTTTTCGCCTTTGTTAAATTTCGATTTTATTAGTTCCGCAATGACGAAATTTTCAAAAAGATTCCCTCGCAGTGGATGCGTTATCATTTGTTCCTTTGTTCGAATTCCCAGAAGCCACGCGACCAGCCCCAAGTCATAAAAATACAATTTAGGTATTTTTACCACTCTTTTATTGAAATTCACTGAATGCGGCCGCAGCAGAAAAATCAAATAGCTTGCCTCCATAACTGATATCCAGGCCTTTACGGTATTATGCGTAATGCCGCACTCTGTCGCCAGTGAAGAAAGATTGAGTAATTGTCCTGACCGTCCGGCGCAAAATCTCACGAAGCGTTGAAAAGTATCCAAATCCTGAATCTTTAAAATTTGCCGGACATCGCGTTCAACATATGCCGTTACATAAGCGCTATACCAGGCGGAAGGCGTCAACGCCCGATCATAAATGGGCGGATAACATCCGGTTAACATCACCGTGTCAATGTCTGGCGGCAATTTATTCGCACGTGCCAGTTCCGGAACTGAAAAAGGCAGTAATTCAACAAAAGCCGATCGGCCAGCCAGAGATTGAGTGTTTCCTGACATCAGACCAAATTGCTGTGAGCCAGTCAAAATATAAAGACCCACTCGACTGTCTTTATCAACAATAGCTTGAAGATAGGAAAGTATTTCCGGACAATGTTGTACTTCATCAAAAATCGCGCCATCAGGGTAACGCGATAGAAATGACCGCGGATCACCCTGCGCGGCCTGACGAATATCCGACTCTTCCAATTATATATAAGGCCGATCTCTAAATACAGCCTTTGCTAACTTTGTTTTGCCCGACTGACGCGGTCCGGTCAAAGTAACAATAGAAAATCCACGAAATAGTTTCTTTGTTGTTTTTTCCGCTAAACGCTCAATCATGGTTTTCCTTTCAGCAGGGTTTATGCAACTTGTCAAAATGTTTTACAAACTGCTTAATCTCGGCTTTTGCCCTTTCGCCAATTATGAGTAATTTTTTCATGATTAACCATCTTAAAGCCAAGAGCGAATGCCGGATGTTTTATTAGCCCTAGTCACGCTTTTTCCTCAAGTGCCAAGAAGGCACATAACGCAGTCTATTTTTGATTTATTATTTTAGCTGTTTCCAGTAAAGATTTTCGATATTTGGAGCTTTTAATTACGGGAAAAGATTATACCCGCCGGATTATTAGAGTGTCAACGGGGGCGTAATGGCAAAAAATGTGTGCTAAAAGTGGATATAAATTATGTAAAATCAGATATATAAAAAAGATCAATTCGAAACAGTTTGAATAAGAGGTTCTAAAATGACGCGATGCAAAGCAGTAAAACCCAGAGAGATTATTAAGGGGCAAACCCGATTACGGCGGTGATTTTCCGGAAGAGTTCACTAAAACAGTCGCGGCGGCTTACGCCGCCGCACAATAAAAGAAATTACCTCTTTATTTCGTTGCCAGTTCCTTGATTTTTTGCGCGACGGCTCTGTCATCAAAAACATTGCGGATGGCTTCGCCCAGAAGCATGCTCATGTAATCACCCATGCGCTCCTCGGAAAAGGAAATATGCTCTTTGGAGAACGACGCTTCCACCCGCCGCGTGTGAGCGACATAACCGCCTGCAATATCCGCGAAAACCACAGTCAGCTTGATATCGGCAACATAGGAATTGGTCGGCAATCCGCGCCGGCAGATGATTTCCATCTCGTCAATGCTTCCGCCGACAAGAATCTTTGCCCTTTCCTTGGGAATGCTTTCCTCTTTTATATCCCATTCCAGCCTTTTATCATCAACGCGATAGGATGCTTTGCGTAGATATGCCTTGACGCCGTCGGTCACTGCCTGCGCGGGAATTGTATATTTGGGGAATACCTTGATGTTGGTGCCGTCTCTTTGCACCACCCGGCCGATCTGCTTCTGGTCGTCAATCTTGCGCCGGTCGGAAAATTGCGCGACCATGATCAGCGCGTCGCGGGCTTTGCCTTCGGCCTGCAGATGCGCGGGCGCGGCTGCCTGCGCGGCGTCATATTGCATATTGATGCTGTAGAGCTTAGGCGCGGCACAGCCGGTTAAAAACAAAACTATCGGGGCCAACAAAACAATTATTGTGAGGAAACGGCCTTTTTTCTTCATTGGTCATTCTCCTTTCGAGTAAATTATTATTTTTTTACTCTGCCTTAGTCTTTATTTATACCGTAATCATCTGTCTTTGTCCAAATTTTTCGCCACACGCGCCATTAAATATTATCCGGATAAATCATTCCTTTTCCGCTTTAAATAAATAATATAAAGTGGCCCCGCCAATCAAGGCAGGGCAGCAGCGCGGTATTTGCCGCGGAAATTATTCATCAGCTAATAATAAGGAGGGCATATGACAGAGGCAACAGTTCAGGCGTTGAACGGCCTGAGAGACCTGACGATGATCAAATGGTATGTTATTCCCTTACTGGCTTTAATTTTTTACATCTACACCCGCGAAATCAAGGAGGCGCGCAAAACCAAAAACTGGAACGCCGTGCTGGCGGGCCTGACCGTTTTCGGCGCCGATTTCTTCAATGAAACATGGAACGGGTGGGTAATGCACCTGACCCAGCGTTCCGCTTTCTGGACGACGCCCGGCGACACGGCGCTGCGCACAATGGTGGGCTGGAATATCGAAATCATGTTCATGTTTCTTATTCTGGGCATCATTTATTACCACACGCTTTCAGGAAAAAAGAACGAGAAAATCCTGGGCATCGGCGAAAAATGGTTCTGGGCAATTGCCTACACAATTTTTTGCGTGTTTATCGAATGCGTGCTCAACATCGGCGGGCAGCTGGTCTGGGAGTATCCCTGCTGGAATCTGTCGTTTAAAGGCATCTGGCTGATTCTGCTTATCGGCTATTTCCAGTTCTTCTTCTTAGCCCTGGTAATGATCAGCCTCAAGAAGATGAAAACAAAGCTCACCATGCTGGGAATCATTTACGCCGTTCCCACCGTGATGAACATAATTGCCGTCGCTTCCGGCTGGAGGTATTAACCGCGTTCAGGCATCAAGGAGTGAGCAGGGAATATTCCTCGTATACTTTATTGTATTTTTCGTGAATCATTTTGCGGTCGAATTCCCAGAACTCCGTAAGCATCTTTTCCTGCTCATCCCTTGTTGAATATTCCTGCGCGGGATAGAAAAAGCGCTTATCCTCTTTTTCGATATGGCGCGGATAAAAATCGCCAAGCTGGCGCGCCAGATCCACAATTACAGCCAATGCCTTTTCATCGCCGGATAAATACTTATATTTTGCCGCCACCAGCGCGGCGGTGGTTTTTCTGCCCCAGACATGCTCATCGAGCAGTTCCTGCATAATTTTTTTCAACTCCTGCGTCATTTCTTTTTTGGCCAAATCGCGGAAAAGAATCTCTTCCTCCTTTCCGTGGTGCGTGCGGTCGGCGTAAACACGCACAAAATCCACGGCCACATCGACAATAAACGGGCTTATTTTTTTGTTTTTCTCCGCCTGATCAATGTGACGCATAAACGAAGCGAGCATTTTCTCTATCAATCTGTGTTCCCACATCAAAGGCCCTATCGGTTTCATTTTTGCCCTCCTCTCTATCCAATTTTTATGTGTTTTAAATAATATACAGCATAAATGGAATACGGCAAGAAAATCAGGGGGGTTTTATAAAGTTATTCGATATAGATTGCATCCCGGCGGTATTTTTGCTAGTGAAAGTAGTTAATTATTCGCGATACGGATAAAACTCTTTGAAACCCGGAAAGGGCGAAAATAAGCCGTGCTGCCCAAGAAATGTTTTGTCATATTGCTTTTTGCCGCGTTAATTTTCTCCGCGTGTGAACCAGCCAAAGAACCCCCCGATGATGAAAATAAATTAAAAGTAGTGGCTTCTATTTTTCCCCTTTATGACTTCGCCCGCGTCATCGGCGGCGACAAAATATCCGTTTCCCTGCTGCTGCCCCCGGGAACGGACGTCCATGGTTACGAATTGAAACCCGAAGAAATAATAAGAGTCACCAGGGCGGACGTTTTTCTTTTCATCAATTTTGAAATGGAGCATTGGGCGTATAAAATAATCAACGCGGCAGCGGAAAAAACAAACATGCTGGCCGTGGAAACGGGAAAGGGAACTTTTCTTCTGCCATTATCGACCGCGCCGGGCGCCGCAGAAGACGACGATCATGAACATGTTTCTCGCTTTGATCCGCATACCTGGCTGGATTTCGCCAACGCACAAAAAATCGTCGATAACATCGCTCAGGCTTTTATCAATAAAGATTCGAAAAACAGCGATCATTACAAAGCGAACGCCCGCGAGTACAAACAGCAGCTGGCCGCGCTGGATAAAAAATACCGCAAAGAACTTGCCAGATGCAAGTCCGACATGATTCTGCACGCCGGGCACTGGGCCTTTGCCTATCTGGCCAAACGATACAACCTCAAATACAAAGCGGCATACAGCACGTCCGCCGAGGCGGAACCGCTGCCGCGGAATATTTTCGAGATGACCGAACAGGTCCGGCAAATGAACACGCCCTATATTTTTTACGAGGGGCTTATCGCGCCGCGCCTGGCGCAGACCATCGCGCGCGAAACCGGCGCGGGCCTGCTTAAACTGAACAACGGCCACGACATCGGCAAGGATGACATGAAAAAGGGAGTGACTTTTATTTCGCTGATGGAAGATAATCTGAGTAACTTAAAAACGGGGCTTTCATGTCCGTAGATATTATCACGACGGAAAATCTTACTTTCTGCTACAACTCCACGTGTGTGCTGAACGATATCTCGCTGCGTCTGAAAAAGGGCGATTACCTGGGCATCGTGGGACCGAACGGCTCGGGGAAAAGCACGCTGGTAAAAAATATTCTGGGAATCCTGCCGCTGCAGTCGGGAAAGGTTTTTCTTTTCGGCCAGACGCTGCATGAATTCAGCCGCCGGGACAAAATCGGCTATCTGCCGCAAAAGCTGAGCTCGCTCAACACGCATTTTCCCGGCTCGGTCAGCGAAATTCTGGAAATGGGGACGCGCCGGAAAAACGCGCGCGAAAAAAAACAGGTGCTGGAAATGATGGGCATCGCTCATCTTGCCGCGCGACTGATCGGCGAGCTTTCTTACGGCGAACAGCAAAGAGCCCTGCTGGCGCGTTCGCTCATCAGCAGGCCGGAACTG
>JBBIHZ010000008.1:0-11070 GCA_037446735.1 Deltaproteobacteria bacterium | reverse complement strand
CCTGGTGACAGAACCCGAAATCATGCTTTTTGATGAGCCGACCACCGCGCTTGATCCTGAAACCAGGGATTCCTTTTACGCCCTCACCGAAAAATTAAACCGCGAACACGGCACCACCGTTGTGCTGGTAACGCACGATGTCGGCATAATCGGCAAATTCGCGCGCCGCATGCTTTACCTGGACAAAAAAGTTATCTTCACGGGGACGTTCGGGGATTTCTGCGCCTCGCCGGAAATGACCGGATTTTTCGGCTCCGGCAGCCAGCATATCATCTGCCATCAGCACGACACGGCAAAGAGGAGCGGCTAATGGTATTCGCGGAAATATTAAAATTCGAATTCGTGCAACGCGCGCTGTTCACCGGATTGTTCATCGGCATTTCCTGCTCGCTTTTGGGAGTTTTTCTGGTGCTGCGGCGGCTTTCGCTTATCGGCGACGGTCTGGCGCACGTAACCTTCGGCAGCGTGGCGGCCGTTATCCTGCTCGGCTTCAGCCCGCTTTATGTGACGATGGCCGCTTTACCGCTGGTTGTTTTTTCCTCGCTGGCCATTTTGCACCTGACCCGCTCGCGCCGCATTCACGGCGACGCCGCCATCGGAATTGTCTCTTCCGTGGGCATCGCCCTGGGCGTCATCATGGCGAGCATTTCCGGCGGTTACAATGCCGATCTGCTAAGTTACCTTTTCGGCAACATTCTCACGGCGACCCAAGCCGAACTTTTTTTATCACTGTTTATTTTTTGCGCCGTGATTCTTTTTGTCATTTTTTTCTATCCCGGCCTCTTTGCCCTTACGTTTGACGAAGAGCTTGCCAAAAGCATCGGCGTCAAAACAAATCTCATCAATATAATTCTCATGGGGCTGACCGCGGCGGCGGTTGTTTCCGCGATGAAAATCGCCGGCATCATGCTTGTCTCCGCGCTGCTGATTCTGCCGCCTGTCACGGCGCTGCAGCTTTCCCTGAACTTCAAAAAAACCATTGCCGCCTCCGCACTCTTTACCGTTTTTTCAGTAACGGGCGGTATGCTTTTTTCCTTTGCCTTCAACATGCCCAGCGGGGCGACAATCGTCATATTTAACGCGCTGTTTTTGTTTGTTGTACTTTTCGCGAAAAAAGCTATACAAGTGCGCAGATGAAACTTAAAAAATTAAGAAAATTTCTGAAATTTATCTTCAGCCGCCCCAATGTTATTTTTCTTTGCGCACTGCTCGCGGGATTTATCATCCCGCAGGCGTCGGCAATCACGATTTTTCTGATTCTGCCGGCGCTGATCGCCATTATGACTATCACTCTCCTGAAAATACCGCGCGGTTTTTTCCGCCGCGTCCGGCCACTGATCAGCCCCGCTATCAGAGGTAATATCATGAATTATATATTACTGGGGAATGTGATTATTTTCGTGGGCGTCTTTTTCTTTATTCGGGAAGTAACTTTCTGGTTCGGGCTGGTGCTGGTGGCCGCAGTTCCGCCGGCCGTGGGCATTTTAGCCCTCGGTAAAAACCTGAAGGCCGATTTAACCATTGTCTTTGTCGGCTTCGCGGGAGCGCATCTGGGCGCGCTGCTTGTTATTCCGCTTTTGGGACTGAGTTTCCTTAAATACAGCGAACTAAATTATTGGCTTATTCTGGTTATCGTCATCGCGCTGATTGTGTTGCCGCTTGTTGTTTCACGCGTCATCGTGGAAAAAGAATGGGATAAAAAAATCGAAGCGCGCGTGGGGATTATTATTGACGCCTGTTTCTTTATCGTTTTTTACACCATCACCGCCAAAGTAAGGCCTTTTGTCATCGACTGGACGCTGGATATGACCAAAATCGCGGTCATCGCCGCATTGAGCGTCTTTCTTATCTTTTTTATCTTCTGCAGAATCGCGCGTCTTACCAACGCAACCGAAAGCAAAACCAACGCCTGGCTGCTTCTGGCCACAATGAAAAACTGCGGACTGGCGGGCGGGCTGGCGCTGCTTGTTTTCTCTCCTGAGGCGGCTTTCGCCGCGCTGGCTTTCGCGGTGGTTAATTTTATCTATACAAACTGGCTCAACTACAAAAAAGTATTCCAGGGGAAAAATATTTTCGTGCAGGATACTCCGCCATCGCAGCCTTCAGTTTAATGAATCTTTCTCACGCGGCATATCGGCTTTGTTTTTTTTCAAATGAATTCGGCACGCACACAAAAAAACCGCGCTTCACTCGTTGCTTCGCTCGTTTTTAGCGAGTCTCATTGACAAACTGAAATAGAGGATTATACTTATCAACATAAACAGAAAGGAGAGTAAATTATGGCCATAACACTATCTGAATTACCATTCGCGAAGGACGCGTTGGCGCCCATTATCAGCGCCAATACACTGGATTTCCACTACGGCAAACATCACAAAGCTTACATGGATAATCTGAATAAACTTATCGAAGGGACGGAGCTGGCGGGAAAATCGCTGGAAGACATAATTAAAATTTCGGCAAAGGACGCCGCCAAAGCCGGCATTTTCAACAACGCCGCCCAGGTCTGGAATCATACCTTTTACTGGCAGTCACTGAAAAAGGGCGGCAAGCCCACGGGCAAAGTTGCGGACAAGATCAACGCTACATGGGGAAGTTTTGACAAATTCGCCGAAGAACTGAAAAACGCAGGTGTAACGCAGTTCGGCAGCGGATGGGCCTGGCTTGTCCTGGAAGGCAACGATTTGAAAATCACCAAGACGCCTAATGCCGACACGCCTATCGCGCACGGCCAGAAACCACTCCTTACCATTGATGTCTGGTAACACGCCTACTATCTGGATTACCAGAATCGCCGCCCGGATTATCTGACGGCAGTAATCCAAAATCTCATCAACTGGGATTTTGTCAACGCGAATTTAGGCTGATTAAAATAATCCGAATAAAAAACAGAAAAAGGGGACTTGATTCAAGTCCCCTTTTATATTTTAAGCATTTTAAATTGAGCAAGCAGGATGGAGGCGTTATTTTTTCTGGTCAACCATGTCTTTGAGCTCTTTGCCTACTTTAAAAAAAGGCAATTTCTTCGGTTCCACCTGAATTTTATCGCCCGTTTTCGGATTTCTCCCCGTGTATGAGCCGTAATCCTTCACGACAAAGCTGCCAAAACCCCTGATTTCGATGCGCCCGCCGTTTTTCAGCTCGTCGGTAAAACCCTTAAAAATAAGATTTATGACATCTATTGCTTTTTTTTCGGTTAAGTTGAGCTTGCTGCTTAAATCTTGAATCAGATCGGACTTGTTCATGGCTCCTCCTTAAGACTGCTTACTTAATTTCTTTTGCGATAGATTTATGCGACCATCTCCATACGATTGAACTTATTATTTATTTTGCCCTTAAAGTCAAGAATTTTTTGCCTTTTTTCCGGAGGCCAAATCCAGCAAATCGGCTATTTCCTTCCGGGAAAGATGCCGCCAGGATCCTTCCTTGAGCGCGCCCAGACTGACCGGACCGATGGATTCCCGCCGCAGGCGGCTTACCCTGTATCCGGCCGCGTCAAAACCTTTTCTGATTATTCTATTTTTACCTTCCCGCAAAGTCAGTTTCAGCCAGCTGCTTTTTTCGTTGAATTTTTCCAGCGTGATATTTTCCGGCCGGAAGATTGTCGCGTCAGGCAACGCGATTCCCTCGCCCAGCTTCTTTATTTCTTTCTTGGGAATACGTCCCTGAATTTTAACGCGGTAAACTTTTGGTATCTGAAAGCTTGGATGCTGGACACGCTGCGCGAAATCTCCGTCGTTGGTCAAAAGCAGAAGGCCTGAAGAATCATAATCAAGCCGGCCCACCGGATAGACGCGCTCCGGCACGTCGCGCAATAAATCCACGACGGTCGGCCTTTTTTGCGGATCGCTCATAGTGGTGACCACACCCTCCGGTTTGTTGAGCGCTATGTATAAATTTGTTTTGCTGGTGAAAATTGTGTTGCCGTCCACGCGGATGGTATCTTTAACGCTATCGGCTTTTGTCCCCGGCTGCCTGACCACCACACCGTTGACACTCACCCTGCCTTCGGCAATAAGCTCCTCCGCGCGGCGGCGCGAGGCGATGCCCGCGGCGGAAATTATTTTTTGCAGGCGCTCTTTCATGAAGATGAGTTTTCTTCCGGAGATTTTTCGGGAGAATCCTGCGGGGATTCCTCCGGTGATTTTGCTTCAGGTTTTTCCGCGGATTCTCCCGCGGACTGAGTGTCAAGTTCTTGAGGTTCTTCGGAGTCATCCGGCTCCACGGGAACAAGGTTGCCTTCCGGCTCGTTCAGTTCTTTGAGTTCCCGCAGGGTGGGAAGTTCGGCAAGGTCTTTGAGATTGAACACTTCCAAAAACTTTTTCGTGGTGCCGTAAATAATCGGCTTTCCGGGAACATCCTTGCGCCCTAAAATGCGCAGTAACTTTTTTTCCAGAAGCACTTTGAGCGCGTGCCCCGCGTCCACGCCCCGGATGCTTTCGATTTCCGATTTTACGATCGGCTGACGATAAGCGACAATGGCCAGCGTTTCTATGGCCGAAGCCGACAGAGCGGCGGCTTTTGTTCCTTTTAATTTCTTTACCCACTGCCCCAATTCCGGACGCGTGCGGAACTGAAAACCGCCGGCGACTTCCTGCAGGCACATTCCCCCCGCGCGCCGGTCATGCTCCGCCATTAAATCATCAAGCGCTTTTCTCACTTCGCCTTTTTCCACCTCGGGAATAACCGCGCAAATCTTTTCCAATCCCAGCGGCGCGTCTGACGCCAGAATCAGCGCTTCAATCACTGCTTTTATATTTTCCATCCCCTACTCCACAGCCGGAAATATTCTTATCACGCCGAAGGCCGTGGCCTGATAAGCCCTGACCATGCGCAATTTTATCAGTTCCAAAAGCGCCAGAAAAGTATAAATAACGCGGCGGCGCGACTTTATTTCGCCCATCAACTGTTCAAAAGTGACGTTTTTCTCGATGGAAAGCCTTTCCAATATTTCATTGATGATATCCGTGACCGACATTTTTTCCGTGTCGATTTCCATAAGCTCTTTCGCGCCGATGCGCGAAACAATGCGGTGAAAAGCCTCAATCAGCTCAAAGATGCTCACCTCAATCAGTTCGTCTTCATCGGGGGGCGCCTTCTCCAGCTCTTCCGGCAGAAACGCCGCGCGCGTGAAAACATCGCGCTCCAGCATCGGCCTTTCCAAAAGACCCGCCGCCGCTTCCTTGAACGTCTTGTATTCGATAAGCTGGCGGACCAGTTCCGCGCGCGGGTCTTCCTCTTCCTCCTCCGGCTCTTCCGGTTCCGGCAGGAGCATCTTCGATTTGATGTGAATAAGGGTGGACGCCATGACCAGGTATTCCCCGGCCAAATCCAGATTAAGCGACTTGATCATTTTGAGATACTGGAGATACTGCTCGGTAATCAGCGCGACGGGAATATTATAGATGTCTATTTCGTTTTTTTTGATCAGATATAAAAGCAGGTCCAGCGGGCCTTCGAAAATATCCAGCTTAATGGCGTAATCTGTCGTCTGTTCTTCGTTCATAAAAAATATGCGGCCGGATCAGATTTTAACCGCGGCGCGAACTTCTTCCATGGTCTGCCGCGCTATTTTTGTCGCCTTGCTGTTTCCTTCTTCGATTATCGCCTTCACTTCATTAAGATGCTTCTGATAATAATTAACCCGTTCGTGAATGGGAGCCATAACCTCGGCCACGCGCGTGGCCAGCAGCTTCTTGCACTCGATGCAGCCGATACCCGCCTTGCGGCAATTGACATTAATTTCTTCCACCTGCTGCCGCGGCGTGTACAAGCCGTGAAAAGTGAACACGTTGCAGATTGAGGGATTGCCCGGATCGGTTTTTCTCATGCGCTGCGGGTCGGTAAACATGCTGGAAATCTTCTGCTGCAATTCCTTGCCGGTATCGCTGATATAGATGGAATTTTCGTAGGATTTGCTCATCTTCCGGCCGTCAATGCCCAAAAGCTTGGGGACGCCCGCCAAAAGCGGCTCCGGAACGGGAAATATTTCCTGATAAAGAAAATTGAAACGCCGGGCAATCTCTCTGGTAAGTTCGACGTGCGGCAGCTGATCCACCCCCACCGGAACGCCATGGGCTTTATACATGATGATGTCCGCGGCCTGCAAAACAGGATAGCCCAGAAATCCGAACGTGGATAAATCCTTATTGGACAGCTCCGCCTTCATTTCCTTATATGTGGGGTTTCGCTCCAGCCAGGCCAGGGGCGTAATCATGGAAAGCAATAGGAATAATTCCGCGTGTTCCTTCACGGCGGATTGCACAAACAGCGTGCTTTTCTGCGGGTCGAGACCGGCCGCGAGCCAGTCAATGACCATGGAGGTTATGTTATCCTTGATGCCCTCCGTGGAGCTGTACTCGCTGGTAAAAGCGTGCCAATCGGCGACAAAATAAAAACAATCATACTTGCCGCTATCCTGCAGTTCAATCCAGTTGCCCAACGCGCCGTGCAGGTTTCCCAAATGCAATTTTCCGGTCGGGCGCATGCCGCTGAGAATTCTTTTTAGCGTCAAAATAAAAACTCCTTGCTGCTATAAGTGCCTAGCGTTGATGAGATGAACGCGCTAAGGCCTCCCATTAATTGTCGGAATAATGCGGAGGCCCCAGTTGTATGATGACTTAAAAATATATTTTTAGCTTACTTTATCCGCCAGCTCTTTGCCGGGTTTGAATTTAACAACTTTTTTCGCTGGGATTTTGATCGTCTCACCGGTTTTCGGGTTTCTCCCCTCCCTGGCTTTTCTCTTGGAAACGGAAAACGTGCCGAAACCCACCAGGCTGATTTTTCCGCCTTTCTTCAGCTCTTTGGAAACCGCTTCAACGTACGCGTCAAGCGCCGAAGACGCCGCCGACTTGGCAATATCCGCTTCCGTTGCCATCGCCTCAACCAATTCTGCTTTTGTCATCTAGTTACTGCCCCCTTATGATGTTCAATGATAATTTCGTGTTTGCAAACGCCGCGAGCGGCCATTAACAAATCCTTCACTCTTCTGTTTAATAAAAAAATTGTTAACCTGATAAATCCGGTTTTTATCTCAAAACAACAATTGTTACAAGAAATTTAGAGACGCGTTGACCCGTAAACTTGCGCTACGCCTAGCATATAAGAAATCAACAGGCAAGAAGAAATTATCGTTAAAAAAACGGCCTATCAAACCATTCGCGCCGTCAGAAAATTGCGCGTCAAAATACTTTTTTCTCAAAAAAGACCGTTGATAAAATCCTCCCTTCTTCGGATAAATTAAAATAAATCTTTTCCGCCAAGCCTTTTGACAGGAAAAATCCTATGTGTTAGTAAATTTAATCTACCTCCGGCACAGGCGACTTATGGTAAATTCATGGAAAAAAGTTTTAGGCGGGTGGTTCAGTCTTTCGCGGCTGCCCTTTCATACCGTGGGAATCACACCTTTTGTTCTGGGAACCGTGCTCGCCTGGAAATTTACATCATCCTTTGACGCTTGTGTCTTTATACTGGGCGTCAGCGCGCTGATTCTCATCATGCTTTCCACCTATCACGCCGGGGAATATTCCGACATCCGGGAAGATAAAATATCGCGACGGCTTCATCACAGCAAATTTGCCGGCGGCTCCGGCATCATTCAGCAAGGAATTCTGCCGCGGCGCGCCGCTTTGTGGACAAGCATCATCTCCCTGATTCTCGCCGGATGTATCGGAATGATTTTACAATTTTATTTTAAAACAGGGCCTTTTACTGTGCCGCTGGGGGCGCTGGGCGCTTTCGCGGGGCTCTTTTATTCTCTGCGTCCTATACGCCTGGTCGAACGCGGCTGGGGCGAATTGCTCATCGGTTTTTGCTACGGCTGGTTGACGATTGCCTCCGCCTACTACCTACAGACCGCGACCATTCATCCCCTTGTTCACTGGCTGGCAATACCTGTCGGCCTGAGTATTTTCAACGTCATCCTGCTTAATGAATTTCCCGATGATGAAGCGGACAGAAAAACCGGGAAAAGGAATTTGCTTTATCGCTTCGGCAAAAAAGCGGCCACGGCCCTTTACACACTGCTGGCACTTTTGACCAGCGCGGCGATGCTTTATTCGGTAAAGCTGGGCGTTCCCCTTGCCGTGTCCTACTTTTATCTGCCCTTTTTTCTGATTTCTCTTTTTATCATATTAATGCTGCTGCGCGGCAAACACGAAGAGCAAAAATTTCTGGAAGTTTTATGCGGCCTAAACATCGCCGTCAACCTGGGCACATCGCTGAGCTTCCTTTTAGCCTATATTATGTGGTAAATTCTACGGGAAACACCCAAAATCGTGTTGACAATAATCAAACGGTTATTGTATTTAATTACATAACTTAATTACGTTTAGCAGCCGACAAACCAGTATCAAGTTTTTAGAAATATCTGAATGCAGGTGCGATCTTGTGAAAATATTCGCCAACGCACATCCTGAGATCACCCTAGTATCGGGGCTTTTATCATTATTTATTTGCGTTACTTTGTTGACAACAATACCCCTTGCCCAGGCGGCGGGGTCAGGCACTCGGACAGAAAAGCAAAATCAAAAGCAGGCGGAAAACATCAGAAAAGCACAAATTATCATCAAGTTTCGCGACAGCATCAACAATCCCGCCGAAAATGACTTTGTCAGCCAACTATCGCGTTACGCCAACGCTGAATTAACTTATCTGCGGCCGATGTCCGGCGGGGCGCATGTGTTTACCGTGGCTGATGTGCCCGATGAAGAGGCGCTGAAAGAAATAATCAAACGGCTTTCCCAAAGGCCGGAAATTATATATATTCAACGAGACAGAATAATCAGACACCAAAACAATAAAATGAGGTGAACGTGATGAATAAAAAATGGATTTATTTTACAATTTTATGCGCGTTGATTTTATTGACGGGCTGGACGGTATCCGGCAATAATTCTTTTCCGGCGGGCGGCAAAAAATATTCCGCCGCGCCGCTTTCCGAGAAATACAACTATACCGACCAGATTATCGTCAAATACCGCAATCCGGCTTTTGTCCGCAACGCAAATAAAACCGGAATTAACGCCAACGTGATGATTAATGATCGCCTGAGTTCGCTTAACGCTTCCACAGGCCTGACGCTGCAACATAAACGCTTTATGTCGGGTGACGGCCATGTCCTCAAACTGCCGCGCCGCATGACTTTGGATGAGGCGAAAGAAATTATCGATAAACTGAAATCCAACCCCTATGTTCTCTACGCCCAGCCGGACAGAAGAATGTTTCCAATGCTGGTACCGAACGATCCGCTGTATGATGACAGCCCGCCCAATATTCAATGGCACTACATGACACCGGGACCGCCGGACAACGAACCGGGTGGCGTAAACTTGCCGCCGGCATGGGATATAACAACAGGTCTCGTCAGCGTCGTTATCGCCGTCGTGGATAGCGGCCTGGTTACGCATGCTGATCTCACCCGAAGAGTATCCGGTTACGACTTCATCACTAATGTCACTGTTGCCAATGACGGAACGGGAAGAGACAATAATCCATCTGATCCGGGTGATTGGTGCACCGCGGCGGAACAAAACAATTCCAGCCATCCATGTTACAATCCGTCCTGCGCACCCACAAGCAGTTGCACTGATGAACCCAGTTCCTGGCACGGCACACATGTGGCGGGCACGATCGGCGCCAATTCCGATAACGCAACCGGCATGGCCGGCATTAACTGGGTTTCCAATATTTTGCCGGTACGCGTCTTGGGAAAAGGCGGGGGAGATGATTCCGATTTCATTGACGGCCTACGCTGGGCGGCGGGACTTCCAGTTCCCGGCGTACCGGATAATCTCAACCCGGCAAAAGTAATTAACTTAAGCCTGGGCGGCTTGGGAAATTGCACAGATTTCCCGCTTATCCAGGCAGCGATTGACGAAGTCGTTGCCGCGGGCGCCACCGTTGTCGTGGCGGCGGGAAATTCTCCGATTGATGTTTCTTTCTTTACGCCCGCCAGCTGTAACGGCGTGATTGCGGTCGCGGCGACCAACCGCGCCGGTGGACGCGCATCTTACAGCGCTTACGGCTCATTAATCAAAATTGCCGCGCCGGGCGGAGAAACCGATTCCACATTGGAAAATGGCGTTTTATCGACATTGAACAGCGGCACGCAAGCTCCTGTCGCTTCCCCCGGCGGCGATACTTATAATTATTATGATGGCACGAGCATGGCCGCGCCGCATGTTTCCGGCATTGCCTCGCTCATGCTTTCCGTCAATCCTGATCTCACTCCAGGGGTATTGCTGGCGCTGATGCAATCCACCGCGCGCACTCCTCCCGCTTCCTGCACCGGCTGCGGCGCGGGAATCATTGACGCGGCGGCGGCCGTAACTCTTGCGCGTAATTCCGCGCTTGATCAAGCCAACCTCGTATTGGCTGAGGTTACTTCTTCACCACCGATCGCATCGACCCTGCTGGTCGGCTCCCCCTTTACGCATACGGTTTCCGTTACGAACAACGGTCCGGATAGTTCAGTAGCCACTGTAGTCACCTATGTGCAATCAGGAACAGCGACTATCGTTAATGTTACCGCCACACCCACCGCCGGAACATGTACGGGATCGGGAAACTTAGTCACTTGCACTCTTGGCACCATAGCTAACGGCGTGACTGTGAATATTAACTTTACTGCAAGGCCATATACCACCGGAACCATCATTCATACCGCCAAGGTCAGCAGCGCCGTTCCTGATCCTACACCGACAGACAACAGCTGGACTTACTCCATCGATGCAGTTAATCCCGTGCCGGTAATCAGCGGCATCTCTCCCGCCAGCGCGACGGCCGGCGGCGGCGCTTTCACCCTGACCGTCAACGGCCGCAATTTCAGCGGCGAGTCGGAAGTCCGGTGGAACGGCAACGCGCGCCCTACCACATTTGTCTCCTTTACCCAATTAAGGGCAGATATTCCCGCGACGGATATCACCAGCGCCGGCACCCGCGTCGTAACAGTAGTCAATCCCACACCCGGCGGCGGCACCTCTAATGAAGCAACCTTCACGGTGAATGCCGTTCCCTCGCCGGGAGGCGGCGGCGGCAACAGCGGCAATATGTGCTTTATCGCCACAG
>JBBIHZ010000007.1:14481-17960 GCA_037446735.1 Deltaproteobacteria bacterium | reverse complement strand
ATCAGACAATCAGCGATTATCTGGATAATTTATGCGATCGCGGCACTTCGCTTGATCCGGATGATTTCCGGGCGCTGCACGAGTCTATGCTGCACGCGCTGACGCCGAACGCGCAGCTTTCTTCCTACTACCGCTTCCGCAGCGAGCACAATGACGGAGGCTATCTCGCGGCGCTGGTGACTACCTGTCAGGATACTCTGCGTAAATTGCCGCGCTATTCGTCCGCCGCGGTCCATCTGCATGAACTTGCCGGTCTATACGGCGACCTGCAGGTTTATAAACACGTGACCAGGGAAAATCGTGTCGGACTTTTACAAAAATGGTTTGCCGCCCAAAAATATTTTTTTCCGGAAAAAATGACCTGGTATGAATTTTCCGCTTGCGCCGGTTCTACCCTGGGAATCTTTTGCCTGGTTGCCTCGCTTTTTAATCCGCAAATGACCGGCGAGCTTTTATCGGATATCAAAAAAGCCTATTTCCCCTGGGTACAAGGGCTGCATATTTTGCTGGATTATCTGATTGATCAGGAAGAAGATCGCCTGGGCCAGGATTTGAACTTTTGCTCTTTTTATCCCAACGAGCTAGTCCTGACCAAAAGACTTGCCACTTTTTACCTTAAAGCCATGCAAAGAGTCTCCGAGCTAACACATCCGCGGTTTCATCGTCTGATCATCCGCGGTCTTTTGAGTATTTATCTTTCCGACGAAAAGGTTTTCCGGCAAAAAGATGTGCGCCAGGTCGCCCGTATTTTGCTGCGCATCGGCGGCGCGCATACTTTATTTTTCTACCTTCACTGCCGCGCCTACCGGTTGTTGAAAACAACCTATTGAATATTCTGAAATGAGCAACCGATAATTTTAAGAACTTTCCTAGACAGCGGCCAGGAAATAACCGTCGAGCTTTCTGCTGCCGAGCAGATCTTTCGCGACAATATCACCTTTTACCATTTTGGCGCCTGCTTCTTCATATATTTTAACAATTTTTGCGGTGATAACGATTGTCGCGCGCTTTGTGGTGTTTTCCGGATCGTCCCAGTCGATCGGTGCGGTCATACTCAAAAAACGGGCGGATAATTTTTTCAAATTTTTATTGTCTATCCAGGTGCTGACGGCCTCGCCGGCGATACCCATAATCAGCATGCCATGCGCGATGACGTTATCCAGACCGATCGCCCGCGCGAGGGTTTCATCATGGTGCAGCGGATTAAAGTCACCGGAAGCGCCCGCGTAACGGACAAAGTGCGTTCTGGTCAAAGGCCCCGCGGTGTAAGGCGGCAAGGTATCTCCGATTTTTAAATCCGCCCAGGAAAGCGGCATAATTATTCTACCTTTCCATCATCAATGAGCGCACTTTTCCCACCGTCTCCCCGCGCTGATTGGTCACGATTGTCTCGAGCACCGCGACGGTAACAAACATGCCCGCGCGTTCCTTCTTGCCCCTTTCATATATTTCAATAACTTTCATTTTTCGTGTAATAATATCGCCGACGTAAATCTGCCCCAGATATTCATATTCTTCCTCGCTGTGCAGCACTTTGCTGATATCCATGCCCAGGGCGTTGACGATTTCCGCCAGCCCGCCGCCCGTCCAGAAAAAGAAACTGGTCATAAAAGTCGGCGGCGCCGGAATTGTCCGATAGCCGGCTTTTTGGGCCGCATCTTCATCATGGTAAATCGGATTAATCGCGCTGAGATTATCCTGAAGGGATACCGCGGCGGCAAATTCCGCGATTTTTGTTTTGTCGACGACTAAAGTATAAGCAGGAAATTCAAAACCTACTTTTGATGTATCCATCAAATCGCTCTTTTCGATTCAGTCAGTTTTTCATATCACATCATCCAAAGATTGCCATAAAATTATTTATATACCTTATAACCCGCATAACCCGCGCTCATCATAGTTCGTATAATTTTTCATCAATGTTCGGTCTTCGCTTTACTTTGCTTTTTCCCGCCGGCTTCCCGGCAAGCGGAGCTTCCTGCATTAAGAAATCGCCCATTTCCTCTTCGACCTTTTCCGGATCTTCTCCTTTTTCAACGCGCCGCAACGCTTCATAGAAACCATCGCCCATTTTCATCCCTGTTGATTCGCTGAATTTACGCATCAGTTGCGCCGCGGCGCGCGGGTCTTCATCACCCATGTTTTCCGCCGTCGCCGCCGCTTTGTTCAGTTCTCTTTCCACTTTCCCCGCGTCAAGCCCGTCTAAAGGATTGCCGTCATCAGCTTTGTCCGCAGCGGAGAGCGTGGCAAAAAGCGACATTTGACGGATCAGGCGAGTCCGTTTACATTTCGGGCATAGAGGTATTTTATCTGTATTCGCCGTCGGCGAAAAAAAATTATAGATTGTGTCGCAGCGCTTGCAATAAAACTCATAAATAGGCATCAATCTCACTCCTGCTGCTTTTTCATTTTTTATCATCCAATGATTTTAAATATTCAATACGCTGCACCAGCGGCGGGTGCGAATAATAAAACCACGCATAAAACGGATGCGGATGCAGATTGGCCAGATTGTCTTTGGCCAATCGCCTCAGCGCGTCAACCAGCGGCGCGCCGGTTCCGGTTAACTGCCGAGCCATAAAATCCGCTTCCTTTTCATACCGCCGGGAAATTGCCGCGCCAATAGGTCCCAGGAAAAATCCGGCCGTGCCTAAAAATAAAGAAACAAGAAACAGCCCCGCGTAAACGGGCGTTTGTTCAAGACGGAAAGCGCCATACAAAGGCGACCAGTTCACCGCCAGATACACGCCGTACAGAAGCACCAGAGAACCGGTGATCATGAAAGTAAGTTGCTTGGCTATATGCTTTTTTTTCCAATGGCCGATTTCATGCGCCAGCACCGCCAGTATTTCCTCGTGAGAATGAGAAGCAAGCAGCGTATCAAATAAAACAATTCTTTTTGTCTTGCCGATGCCGGTGAAATAGGCGTTTGTGTGCCGGGAGCGTTTTCCTTCATCGACCTGAAATATTCCTTTGGTTTTCAGACCGGCCTTGTCCATCAGCGCCGTAATTTTTTCCTTGAGCGCGTCATCCTTAACCGGTTCATATTTATTAAAAAGAGGCGCGATCACCACCGGGTAAAGCCACATCAGCAAAATCTGAAAACCCGTAAAAAAAATCCAGCCCCATAGCCACCAGCTCTGCTTGAAATATAGAATAAAAGTCATCAGCGCGCTGACGACGATAAGCAGCATAATCGCGGAAATAACCGTGGATTTTATTAGGTCGGCGATCCAGATGCGCCAGGTAATCGTGGAAAACCCGTATTTTTTCTCCACGACAAATTGTTCATAAATATCAAAAGGCACGCCGACAATACCACCAAGCGCGGCAAAGAAACCGAAAAAAATCATCGCCTGCCAGATCAAAGGAACATCGAGGGCCACAATGGCGCTAACCAGCGGCGGCAACAAAAAAAATATATAGACCAGCGTCAGGAAATCATCCGCGGCGCTTTCCTTGGCGTCCAGGCGGGAGTG